>NZ_JBSGZP010000290.1:0-8654 GCF_053611065.1 Streptomyces sp. NPDC054840 | reverse complement strand
CGCCTGCACCGACGGCATGGCCGCCGGCCCGGCCTGGGTTCCCGGCAGCGAGGGCCGGCTCCCGTCCAGGGACCTGCGGTACAGCTCGCCGCGGGCACCGCCGGGCGTCGGCGGCGCGTACCCCTGCGGAGGCAGCTCGCTCGGGTGCAGCGGCAGGTACAGCGTGAAGGTGGACCCGCGGCCGGGCTCGCTGGCCGCGTGGATCTCACCGCCCAGCAACCGGGCGATCTCCCGGCTGATGGACAGCCCGAGCCCGGTGCCGCCGTACTTGCGGCTCGTCGTCCCGTCCGCCTGCTTGAACGCCTCGAAGATCACCAGCATCTTGCTCGCGGCGATCCCGATCCCGGTGTCGGTGACCGAGAAGGCGATCAGGTCCGCGTCCGCCTCCCGCAGCGAACCGGCCTCCAGCAACTGCTCGCGGATCGCGGTGGGCACATCGGCGCCGGCCGGCCGGATCACCAGCTCCACCGCCCCGGTGTCGGTGAACTTCACCGCGTTCGACAGCAGGTTGCGCAGCACCTGGAGCAGCCGCTGCTCGTCGGTGTGCAGCGTGGCGGGCAACTCCGGGGAGACCCGTACCGAGAAGTCCAGGCCCTTCTCCGCCGTCAGCGGCCGGAAGGTCGCCTCGACGTAGTCGACGAGCTGCACCAACGCGATCCGGGTCGGCGAGACGTCCATCTTCCCGGCCTCGACCTTCGACAGGTCGAGGATGTCGTTGATCAGTTGCAGCAGGTCCGACCCCGCACCGTGAATCGTCTCGGCGAACTCCACCTGCTTCGGCGAGAGGTTGCCCTCCGCGTTGTCGGCGAGGAGCTTGGCCAGGATCAGCAGCGAGTTGAGCGGGGTCCGCAGCTCGTGCGACATGTTCGCCAGGAACTCGGACTTGTAGCGCATCGAGACCGCGAGCTGCTCGGCGCGCTCCTCCAGGACCTGCCGGGCCTCCTCGATCTCGGTGTTCTTCACCTCGATGTCCCGGTTCTGCTGGGCCAGCAGCTCGGCCTTCTCCTCCAGCTCCGCGTTGGCGGCCTGCAGGGCCTTCTGCCGGTTCTCCAGCTCGTCGGAGCGCTCCCGCAGCTGCTCGGTCATCTCCTGCGACTGCTTCAGCAGCATCTCCGTCTTGGAGTTGACGCTGATGGTGTTGACGCTCGTACCGATCATCTCGGCGATCTGGCTCAGGAAGTCCTTCTGGATCTGCGTGAACGGCGTGAAGGAGGCCAGCTCGATGACGCCGAGCACCTTCCCCTCGAAGAGCACCGGCAGCACGATCACGTGCGCCGGCGGCGCCTCGCCCAGACCCGAGGAGATCTTCAGGTAGCCCGGCGGCGTGTTCTCGACGAGGATCATCCGCTTCTCCTCGGCGACCGCCCCGATCAGCCCCTCCCCCGGCCGGAAGGAAATGGGCATCTGGCCACCCGCGTACGCGTAACTCCCGCGCATCCGCAGCTCGTACGAGCCGTCCGCGCCCCCCTCCGTCCCGATCTCGGTGGTACCGCCGGCGGGCAGCGCCAGGAAGAAGGCGCCGTGCTGCGCGGAGACCACGGGGGTCAGCTCGCTCATGATCAGCGAGGCCACGTCGTCGAGCTCCCGGCGGCCCTGCATCAGCGCGGAGATCCGGGCGAGGTTGCCCTTGAGCCAGTCCTGCTCCTTGTTGGCCAAGGTGGTGTCGCGCAGGTTCGCGATCATCGTGTTGATGTTGTCCTGGAGGACCTGGATCTCGCCCGCCGCGTCCACGTCGATCTTCAGGTTGAGGTCGCCGCGGGTCACCGCGGTGGCCACGGCCGCGATCGCGCGCACCTGCCGGGTGAGGTTCCCGGCCATCTCGTTCACGGACTCGGTCAGGTCCCGCCAGGTGCCGTCGACGTCCCGGACCCGGGCCTGGCCTCCCAGGATGCCCTCGGTGCCCACCTCGCGGGCCACCCGCGTGACCTGGTCGGCGAAGGACGACAGCTGGTCGACCATCGTGTTGATGGTGGTCTTGAGCTCCAGGATCTCGCCGCGGGCGTCGATGTCGATCTTCTTGGTCATGTCGCCCTTGGCGATGGCGGTCGTGACCATGGCGATCTGCCGCACCTGACCGGTGAGGTTGGAGGCCATGAAGTTCACCGAGTCGGTGAGGTCCTTCCACGTCCCCGAGACGCCCGGCACGTGTGCCTGACCGCCCAGGCGGCCCTCCGTACCCACCTCGCGGGCCACCCGCGTCACCTCGTCCGCGAAGGACGACAGGGTCTTCACCATCGTGTTGACGGTGTCGGCGAGCTGCGCGACCTCACCGCGCGCCTCGACCGTGACCTTCTTCGTCAGATCGCCGTTGGCGACCGCCGCCGAGACCTGGGAGATGTTGCGCACCTGGGAAGTCAGGTTGTTGGCCATCAGGTTGACGTTGTCGGTGAGGTCCTTCCAGATGCCCGTCACCCCGCGCACCCGGGCCTGGCCGCCGAGGATGCCCTCGGAGCCCACCTCACGGGCCACCCGCGTCACCTGCTCGGCGAAGGACGACAGCTGGTCCACCATCGTGTTGACGGTGGTGACCAGTTCGAGGATCTCGCCCTTGGCATCGACGGTGATCTTCTTGGAGAGGTCGCCCATGGCCACGGCCGTGGTCACCTCGGCGATGTTGCGCACCTGGGACGTCAGGTTGTTCGCCATGAAGTTGACGGACTGGGTGAGGTCCTTCCAGGTACCGGAGACCCCCTTCACCTCCGCCTGGCCGCCGAGGATGCCCTCGGTACCCACCTCACGCGCCACCCGCGTCACCTGCTCCGCGAAGTTCGAGAGCTGGTCGACCATCGTGTTGAGGGTGTTCTTCAGCTCCAGGATCTCGCCCCGGGCGTCCACGTCGATCTTCTGCGAGAGGTCACCGCGGGCCACCGCCGTCGCGACCTGGGCGATGTTGCGCACCTGCGAGGTCAGGTTCCCGGCCATGCCGTTCACGGAGTCCGTCAGGTCGCGCCACACACCGGCCACTCCGGGCACCTGCGCCTGACCTCCGAGCCGGCCCTCGGTACCCACGTCCCGGGCCACCCGGGTCACCTGCTCGGCGAAGGCCGAGAGCTGGTCGACCATCGTGTTGATGGTGTTCTTCAGCTCCAGGATCTCGCCCCGGGCGTCCACGTCGATCTTCTGGGACAGATCGCCCCGTGCCACCGCCGTCGTCACCTGGGCGATCTGGCGCACCTGCGACGTCAGGTTCCCGGCCATGAAGTTGACCGAGTCGGTGAGCTCCTTCCAGGTGCCGGACACCCCCTCGACCCGGGCCTGGCCGCCCAGCCGGCCCTCCGTACCCACGTCCCGCGCCATCCGCGTGACCTGGTCGGCGAAGGAGGACAGCTGGTCCACCATCGTGTTCACGGTGTTCTTCAGCTGGAGCATCTCACCGGAGACGTCCACCGTGACCTTCTGCGACAGGTCGCCGTTCGCGACCGCCGTCGTCACCTGCGCGATGTTGCGCACCTGCCCGGTGAGATTACGGAAGGCGGTGTTCACCGAGTCGGTGAGGTCCTTCCACGTCCCCGCCGCCCCCGGCACCTGCGCCTGGCCGCCCAGTTCACCCTCGACGCCGACCTCACGGGCCACACGCGTCACTTCCGCGCCGAAGGCGGACAGCTGGTCCACCATCGTGTTGACGGTGTTCTTCAACTCCAGCATCTCGCCGGCCACGTCGACCGTGACCTTCTGCGAGAGATCGCCGTTGGCCACGGCCGTCGTCACCTGCGCGATGTCCCGCACCTGGGTGGTGAGATTACGGAAGACCGTGTTCACCGAGTCGGTGAGGTCCTTCCACGTCCCCGCCGCCCCCGGCACCTGCGCCTGGCCGCCGAGCAGACCCTTGGCCCCGACCTCGCTGGCCACCCGCGTGACCTCGTCCGCGAAGGTCCGCAGCGTCTCGGTCATCTGATTGATCGTTTCGGCCAGCTGCGCCACCTCGCCGCGCGCGCTCACCCGTACCTTCTGCGACAGGTCGCCGTTCGCGACCGCCGTGGTCACCTGCGCGATCCCGCGCACCTGGGCCGTCAGGTTCCCGGCCATGGTGTTGACCGAGTCGGTCAGGTCCTTCCACACGCCCGCGACCCCGGGCACCTTCGCCTGGCCGCCCAGCTCGCCCTCCGTACCCACCTCGCGGGCGACACGCGTCACCTCGGAGGAGAAGGACGACAGCTGGTCCACCATCGTGTTCACGGTGTTCTTCAGCTGGAGCATCTCACCGGCCACGTGCACCGTGACCTTGCGCGACAGATCGCCCTTGGCGACCGCCGTCGTGACGAGAGCGATATCACGTACCTGAGCGGTGAGCCGGTACGCCATCGTGTTGACGGAGTCGGTCAGGTCCTTCCAGGATCCCGACATCCCGCGTACCTGGGCCTGACCGCCGAGCTTGCCCTCGGTGCCCACCTCCAGGGCCACCCGCGTCACCTCGTCGGTGAACGCGGACAGCTGGTCGACCAGGTTGTTGACCGTGCGCCCGACCTTCAGGAACTCGCCGCGCAGCGGATGCCCGGCCCCCTCGGCCGCCTGCGTCCGCAGATCCATCCGCTGGTCAAGATCGCCCTCGGCCACCGCCGACAGCACCCGGCCCACCTCGGACACCGGGCGCGCCAGATCGTCCACCAACTGGTTCGACGCATCGATCGCGGCCGCCCAGGAGCCCTCACAGGCACCCGTTTCCAGCCGTTCGCTCAGCTTGCCCTCGCGGCCCACCATCCGCCGTACCCGGGACAGCTCCCCGGTCAGGTGGAGATTGCGGTCGGCGACCTCGTTGTAGACGGCGGCGATCTCCGCCATCACTCCTTCGCCGGACACCGTCAGCCGCTTGCGGAAATTCCCGTCCCGCATCGACACCAGGGCCGTGAGCAGCCGGTTCAGAGCGGCGGTATCGACCTCCGTCGTGCCACTGCGCCGGGAACGTCCGCCCTTCGGCCTCGTTCCCGTACGCCGTACCGCTGCGCCAGACTCCACCGTGTCCCTCCCGAAAGGGTCGACCACTTTTCCACCGGACGCCTGACTCGTCACAAGCCGGCTCTGCAAGCCTGCCCAGTGTTTCACCCTGGCCGAACCCGGCCATAACACTTCGGCACCATCGCACACCCGCCGTACCCTGCGGGTGGAATCCCCGACGACGGCACCATGCCGACCGCGAAGGTAAGTAACCTGGCACCCGATGTCCAACCGCGTCGAAGGAGACCAGTGATCACGGCACGGGCGGCTGCCAGCTTCGATCCCCTCGGGCGCTCCGTCGCCGCCGCCCGCGGGTTCGTCCGCGACACCCTGCACGGCTGGGGCTTCGCGGACATCGTCGACGACGCGGTGGTCCTCACCAGCGAGCTCGTCACCAATGCCGTGGTCCACGCCGGTACCCGGGCCGAGGTCCTGTGCCTGCGCGCCGACGGCGGCGTACGGGTCGAGGTCGCCGACCGGTATCCGGAGCGCGAGCTCCCGCTCCAGCACCCCGGCGAACGCCCCTACGCCGACCCCGACCGCGAGAACGGCCGCGGCCTGATGCTGTGCGCCGCCCTCGCCACCCGCTGGGGCGTCGAGTACACCGCCACCCACAAGCACGTGTGGTTCCGGCTCGACCTGCCAGACCGGCCGGTCGGTACCCGCTCGGCGGGCCCGGTCGTCCCCGACCAGCTGCTGCCCCTGGCCGACAGCAGGGTCCGCGTCGCCGTCCTCCAGATCGACTCGGCCGATTCCATCTCCGCCTGGAACGAGGACGCCGAGCACATCTTCGGCCACCCCGCGGAGAAGGCGCTCGGCCGCCCGCTGGCCGAGCTCGCCGCCTGGCCCCAGACCCCCGGGACCGGCACCGGCATCGCCGAGGCCCTGCGCCTGTCCCGCTGGGAGGGCAGCTACGGCGTCCGCGGCGCCGACGGCCGCGTCATCCCGGTCTTCGCCTCGCACCTGCGGGTCCGCGACGCCCACGGCGAACCGTCCATCGTCTGCCTCCTCGTCCACGACGACGAGCGCGCCGTGCTCCAGACGCCCGTACGGGTCCCCACCTCCGACAGCGGCCACTTCACCGACCCGCGCCCCACGGACCCCTTCGAGGTCTTCATCGGCTCCCCCGCCCCCGACGACCTCGACGGGCTCCTCCAGCGCACCGTGGAACGCGCCCGCGACCTCCTCGACGCCGACGCCGCCTTCCTGCTGCTCGCCACCGACGACGAGACCGAGCTGGAGGTCCGCGCCACCACCGGCCTGCCCTCCACCCGCCAGCGCTTCGCCCGCGTCCCCATCGAGGCCGGCACCAACCGCTACGGCTCCGCCCGCATGCCCGCCGTCCACGACGACCTCATCGCCTCCCCGGGAGCCGTCCCGCTCCTGGAGGCCACCGGCATGCGCTCCGCGGTCACCGTCCCCCTCAAGGTGGAAGGCCGCCTCACCGGCTCCCTCGGCGTCGCCGCCGAAACCCCCGGCCGCTACTCCAACGAAGAGGCCCTGCACCTGCAGTTCGCCGCCGACCGCATCGCCCTCGCCGTCGAGTCCGCCCGCCTCGGTGAACTGGAGCGCCTGCGCCGCGGTTCCCTCTCCTTCCTCGTCGAGGCCTCCGACCTGCTGGCCGGCACACTCGACCGCGACCAGACCCTGGCCCTCATGGCCCAGATGACCGTCCCGACCCTCGCCACCTGGTGCGCCGTCTACACCATCGCCGACCAGTCCTCCGACCCCTACCTCTCCTATGTCCTCCACGAGGACGAAGAGCGCATCGACGATCTGAAGGACCTGCTCTCCCAGGTCAGCCCGCCCGAACCGGTCCGCGAGGCCGGCGCCCGCCCGTGGCCCGAGACGACCCTCGCAGTCGGCGGCGAAACGGTGGTCCTGCCCCTCCTGGCCCGCAACCGCGTGATCGGCATGCTCATCCTCGGCAAACCGCGCGAGGAGCACTTCCGCCAGGAGATCCTCGAGCTCGCCGAGGACCTCTCCCGCCGGGCCGCCCTGGCCCTCGACAACGCCCGCCTGTACTCGGAGCGCACGGCGATCAGCCGCTCCCTTCAGCGCAGCCTGCTGCCGCCCGGCTCCCCCGCGATCCCCGGCATGGAGGTCGAGGTCATCTACCGCGCGGCCGGCGAGGGCAACGAGGTCGGCGGTGACTTCTACGACGTCTTCCCGATCCGCGACGGCGCGTACGGCTTCGCCATCGGCGACGTCTGCGGCACGGGCCCGGAGGCCGCCGCCGTCACCGGCCTCGCCCGGCACGCCCTGCGCCTGCTGGCCCGCGAGGGCCTCGGCGGCCCGGCGGTACTCGAACGCCTCAACGCGGCCATCCTCGACGAGGGCGCCCGCAGCCGCTTCCTCACCCTCCTGTACGGCGAGCTGCACCCTCAGCCCGACGGCGGCGCGCTGATGAAGGTCGTCTGCGCGGGCCATCCCCTGCCGCTGCGCCTGCGCCCGAACGGCCAGGTCGACGCGGCCGCGGACCCCCAGCCGCTGCTGGGCGTGATCGACGACCTGGACCTCTACGAGCAGACCCTCACCCTCGACCCCGGCGACGTGCTGCTCTGCGTCACCGACGGCGTGACCGAACGCCGCGAGGGCACCCGCATGCTGGGCGACGACGGCCTCGCGGAGGTCCTCACCACATGTACGGGCCTGACGGCGGGCGCGGTCGCCTCCCGCGTCCTGCGGGCGGTGGAACGCTTCGCCGCCGAACCCGCGTCGGACGACATGGCGATCCTCGCCTTCCGCGTCCCGGAACAGCGCGCCGGCGAATAGCGGGCGCGTCCCTCCGCGAGGAGGAACCTGGGCTCGGCACCTGCCGGGCCCAGGCTCAGGAGCGGACGAGTCGGTGGCAGCCCGGCCTTACCCCGGACGGGCCGGGGTCATCCGACGCGCGGCGGAACGCAGGGCGAAGGCCATCACCAGCTCGAAGACGCCCAGCAGGACGAGCCAGAGTCCCAGCAGCCGCGTCAGGGCCACGGCGGAGTCCACCGGGAAGCAGAGCACGACGATTCCGGCGACGGCACCGAGAGCACCCAGGCCGAACTGCAGGCCCCGGTGCACGAGCGTATGGTCGGCGATCGCGGTGAACATGGCGAGCACTCCGGACAGCAACCAGAACACCCCGATGATCAAGGACAGCGCGCCGATCGTCTGCATCGGATGCCGCAGTACCAGGACGCCCGCCAGGAACGCGAGCATGGCGACCAGGACACCCGCCAGCCTGCTGCCGCCGTCCCTGCCGTGCGAAAACGCGGTGACGAAGCGGAAGACACCCGCCACCAGGAGCTGCAGACCGATGATGACTGCCAGGATGTGCAGCGTCTCATCGGGCCAGACGAGCACCAGGATGCCGGGGATCAGAGTGGCCAGTGCGAAGCCGAGCGCCCAGTGCCACGTGCTGCCGAGGTGCTTGAGGACGTCCTCGGGGTCGCTCTGCGTGCGCTGCGGTGCCGTTGCGTCGGGGGGTACGGTCATCTACGCCTCCTGGGCCGACCGAGCGGCCCCGTGGGGGGCACCTCGAAGCCGCCGGAACGTACCTTATCTACCCTTCACATCCATGGTAGGCAGCTCTGCTACGGCCCGCCCCTCAGGCCCTCGGAAAGCCTCCGCCGGCCATACGGCAGCAATACGTCCGTCCCGGAAAACAAAAAAGGCCCCCGCCAATTGGCGGGGGCCTTCTGAGTGGAGCCCTTTAACGGAATCGAACCGTTGACCTTCTC
>NZ_JBSGZP010000289.1:0-8675 GCF_053611065.1 Streptomyces sp. NPDC054840 | reverse complement strand
GTGCGGTGCTCGCCGCCTGTGTCGCGGGCGGCGGGCTCGTGTACCTGGGGGCGCTGCCCGGTTCCGGCGGCACGAAGGACGGCGCCTCCGCGGCCGCGACCCCGCTGGCCGCGCTCTCGGCGACCGAATCCCCCGCCCTGCCCTCGGAGTCGGCCTCGCCCTCCGCCTCCCCCTCGCCCTCCCCATCGGCATCCGCCTCGCCGAGCCCGTCGGCGAGCCCGAGTCCGACGCAGTCCAAGAGCAAGTCGCCGAGCCCGCGCGCCTCGGAGGCCAAGCCGGCGCCCGCCCCGCCGTCGGGGGTGGCGGGCCAGGTCGTGGCCCTGGTCAACAGCGAGCGGGCGGCGGCCGGCTGCGGCCCCCTCAAGGAGGACCCGCAGCTGCGTGCGGCCGCTCAGGGGCACTCCGACGACATGGCGGCCCAGGACTTCTTCTCGCACACCAGCCCCGACGGCACGGACCCGGGCGACCGGACGACCGCGGCCGGGTACCGCTGGTCGACGTACGGGGAGAACATCGCGCGGGGCCAGCAGACGGCCCAGTCGGTCATGGACTCCTGGATGAAGAGCCCGGGCCACAAGGCGAACATCCTCAACTGTTCCTTCAAGGACATCGGGGTGGGAATCCACCAGGGCTCGGGCGGACCCTGGTGGACCCAGAACTTCGGCGCGCGGTAGGAGCGGTCGCCCGGCCCGGCGGCGCCGGGAGCCGGCCGTCAGAGCCGCAGTCCCCGCAGCTTCTCCGGGTTGACGGTGACGCGCAGTGCCGTGATCCGGCCGTCGGCGGCCTCGAAGGTCATGGCCCCCACGGTCGTGCCGTTGTGGACGAGCAGCAGGCCGGGCTCGCCGTTGATCTCGGCGAGGTGCATCGTCCCGTCGCGGACCTCGGCCTTGGCCAGGACGCCGAGCCACCAGCGGGCGACGTGGTCCGCTCCGTACAGCGGGCGGCGGGCGGCGGTGACGACGCCGCCACCGTCGGCCCAGGAGACGACGTCGGGGGCGAGGACGGTGAGCACGTCGCCGAGGTCCCCGCCGAGGCAGGCCCGCCGGAACTTCTCGACGATCTCGCGCTGCTCGGCCGCCTTGGCGGTGAACCGGGGGCGGCGGGCCCGGACGTGTTCGCGGGCCCGGTGCGCGGACTGGCGGACGCTCGCCTCGGACTTCCCGACGACCTGCGCGATCTCGGTGTGGGAGTACCCGAACACCTCGCGGAGCATGAACACCGCGCGCTCGGTCGGCGTCAGGGTCTCCAGTACGACCAGGACCGCCATGGAGACGGTGTCGGCCAGTTCGGCCTCCTCGGCGATGTCCGGCGAGGTGAGGAGGGGTTCGGGCAGCCAGGGTCCGACGTACGCCTCGCGGACGACCTGGGCCGATCTGAGCCGGTTGAGGCTCAGATTGGTGACGGTGCGCACCAGGTAGGCCCTGGGGTTCTCGACGGCCGTGCGGTCGGTGCGGTGCCAGGCGAGCCAGGCGTCCTGCACGATGTCCTCGGCGTCGGCGACGCTGCCCAGCATGCGGTAGGCCGTACCGAACAGCAGGCGCCGGTGTTCCTCGAAATCCTCGCTCATGATCGCCACGGTGCCATCCGTCGACCCCGAGGATCAAGGGGCGGGTCAGCTGTCGGCGAGCGATGTCGTACATACCCATGGGACAAGGTGCCCCCGGCGGACGTCATGTCTACGGGGTCCGATCCGCGTCCAGAGCGGCTCGGGTCAGTGATGGAAGCCGGATCGCGGCTCGGCGGCCGGTACGGGCGGGGGCGTGGCGGTCAGGTGTTCCACGGCCGCGCGCAGGTCGGTGACGAGCAGGGCCATCTGATCGCGGGTCACGCCGTGCCGGACGAGGACGCGTTGGACGACCGTGTCGTGGCGGTCGGCGGGCAGCGGGTACGAGGGCACCTGCCAGCCGCGCATGCGCAGCCGGTCGGAGAGGTCGTAGAGGCTGAACGCGGTGGCGTCCGGGTCGGTGAGTGTGTAGGAGACGGCGGGCAGGGCGCCCTGGCCGTCGTAGAGGAGGGTGAAGGGGCCCATGTCGGCGATCTGCCGGGCGAGGTACTGGGCGGTGTCGGCGCAGGCCTGCTGGACGCGCCGGTAGCCGGCCCGGCCCAGGCGCAGGAAGAGGTAGTACTGCGCGATGATCTCCCCGCCGGGGCGGGAGAAATTGAGGGCGAAGGTCGGCATGTCGCCGCCCAGGTAGTCCACCGTGAAGACGAGGTCCGCGGGGAGCAGGTCGGCGGTGCGCCAGATGATCCAGCCGACTCCCAGGGGCGCGAGCCCGTACTTGTGGCCGGAGGTGTTGACGGAGGCGACGCGCTCCAGCCGGAAGTCCCACACCACGTCGGGGTGGAGGAAGGGCGCCACGAACCCGCCGCTCGCGCCGTCCACGTGGATGGGGACGTCCCAGCCGTGCGCGGCCTGGATCCGGTCGAGCTCGGCGGCGATCTCGGCGACGGGTTCGTAGTCGCAGGTGTAGGTGACGCCGAGGATGGCGACGACGCCGATGGTGTTCTCGTCGACGTACTCGGCGAGCTGATGGGCCTGCAGGCCGGTGGCGCCGGCCTCGATCGGGACCTGGCGCAGTTCGACGTCGAAGTAGCGGGCGAACTTCTCCCAGCAGATCTGAACGGGGCCGCACACCAGGTTGGGGCGGTCGGTGGGCAGGCCCGCGGCGCGGCGGCGCTCGCGCCAGCGCCATTTGAGGGCGAGTCCGCCCAGCATGGAGGCCTCGCTGGAGCCGGTGGTGGAGCAGCCGGCCGCGACGGCGCCTGCGGGGGCGTTCCACAGATCGGCCAGGATGTTGACGCAGCGGGACTCGATCTCGGCGGTCTGCGGGTACTCGTCCTTGTCGATCATGTTCTTGTCGAGGCAGACGTTCATCAGGCGGTGCACGCCCTCGTCCGACCAGGTGGTGCAGAAGGTGGCCAGGTTCTGGGCCGCGTTGCCGTCCAGGAGCAACTCGTTGCGGAGCAGTTCGTAGACGACCTCGGTGGGCGAGGGGTCTTCAGGCATCCTGTACTTGGGGAGGATCTGGCCGCTCAGCGTGGAGGCGAACACATCCGTGTCGGCGTCCTGAGCATGTGCGTCCTTCGTCTCATGAAGAGGCATATCGGGACTATAGGCGCAAAACTGACCACGATCGGGCAGGACGACGGTCGGTCAGTGACACCCACCCGTCGAGCAGCAGAGCGACGCGGCGATCGGCCCCGGCGGCCCGGAGGCGCGAAACCGGCGACCGCGCCGATGATCTCTTCTCCGGGGAAGCGTTCCGCACCGGCCGCGGCGGACCGGCGGACCGCACCACTTGCCCGGGCCGTTCGGCCAAGATCGAAGGGTCGTATGCATCGAGGATCTTCCGGGCGTTGCCGCCACATCCGCCCCGTAGTCACCTCGCCCCACCTAGGGCCGCGTCTGACGCTCCGCTTCCGGCCGACTCTGCAGTGTGATCCCGCACATATCGACCCCCTCGCCCCGAAGAAATTACTGTCAAATGGAGTTCGTTCAGAAATCTTTCCCGTTCGAGCCCCCGAAGTTGCCCCGAACGGGAAGATCATCCAACTTGTTCTACCGGAAACTTATCCGCGCATGTCCTGATACAGGCCAAGCCCCTTCCGAGCCCTGATACCTCTTCGACCATGAAGAAGATCACTCGCCGTCAGGCCTTGGGGGCAACAGCCGGTGCCCTCACCGCTCTTGGTCTGACCGCCGCTGCCGCGGGCGCCACGAACGCCGCCGCGACCCCCACCGAGCCCACCACCCCGGGCACGGTCGACGAGGTCTACAAGGGCCGTCGTATCCGGATCACCGCCGGCGGAGGTGGCCATCACGGCGGCCACCACTCGCCCGGCGGGCCCACCGTCCGCATAGACGGCAGGGAACTGCACATCATGCGCAACGCCGATGGCACCTGGATCAGCGTCATCAACCACTACGAGACCTTCGCCGACCCGAAGCTCCTCGCCCGCGCCGCGGTCCGCGATCTCCAAGGCGCCGCTCTCGTCCCCTTCGGAGGTGCGGCATGACCGTACGCAAGAACCAGGCCGCGCTGACCCCCGAGGAAAAGCGCGCCTTCGTCGCGGCCCTGCAGGAGCTCAAGCGCAACGGCAGCTACGACCGCTTCGTCACCACCCACAACGGCTTCATCATGAGCGACACCGACTCGGGCGACCGCGTCGGCCACCGCTCCCCCTCCTTCCTGCCGTGGCACCGGCGCTTCCTCCTGGAATTCGAGGAGGCGCTGCAGAAAGTGGACCCGAGCGTCGCGCTCCCGTACTGGGACTGGACGGTGGACCGGACCTCCCGCGCCTCCCTCTGGGCCCCCGACTTCCTCGGCGGCACCGGACGGGCCCGCGACGGGCAGGTCATGGACGGTGGGTTCGCGTACTCGACGGGCAAGTGGAACATAAACGTCCGGATGGACGGGCGTGCCTACCTGCGCCGCGATCTCGGGGCGGCCGTCGCCCAGCTGCCGACAAAGGCCGAGGTGGACTCCGTACTCGCCATGCCGGTCTACGACATGGCGCCCTGGAACAGCTCCTCCAACGGCTTCCGCAACCACCTGGAGGGCTGGCGCGGCGCCAACCTGCACAACCGGGTGCACGTGTGGGTCGGCGGGCAGATGGCCACCGGCGCCTCCCCGAACGACCCGGTGTTCTGGATGCACCACGCCTTCATCGACAAGCTGTGGGCCGAGTGGCAGGCCAAGCACCCCCAGGCCACGTACCTGCCGGGGGCGGGCACGCAGAACGTCGTCGACCTGAACGACACCATGCGGCCCTGGAACAACGTGACCCCGGCGGACATGCTGGATCACCGGAAGTTCTACACCTTCGACACCGAACCGGTCGCCGCCGCCAGCCAGCGGTAGTGCAGTTCCGGGCGGCCGACCTGGCCGTACCGAGGGGTGCGGTCCGCGCGGCCGGTGTCCACCAGGTGTTCCAGGTAGCGGCGTGCGGTGATCCGGGAGATCCCCGCCACCTCGGCCGCCCCCGCCGCGGTCAGACCCTCGGGCGCCGACCGCAGCAGGGCGGCGACCCGGTCCAGGGTCGGGCCGCTCAGCCCCTTGGGAAGCTCGGCCGGGCGGGGTGCGCGCAGGGCGGCCATCGCCCGGTCGACGTCGTCCTGCCCGACCGCCTCACCCGCGGTCTGGCGGAACTCGGCGTAGCGCAGGAGCCGTTCGCGCAGGGTGGGGAACGCGAACGGCTTGAGTACGTACTGGACCACGCCGAGGGAAACGCACTCACGGACCACGGCCAGGTCCCGCGCGGACGTCACCACGATCACGTCGACGGGATGTCCCGCGGCACGCAGCCCGCGCGCGAAGCGCAGGCCGTGCCCGTCGGGCAGGCCGAGGTCCAGGAGCAGCAGGTCGACGCGGGTCCGCTCCAGGAACCGGGTGGCCTCGGCGAGCGAGTGGACGGCGCCGACGGCGGTGAAGCCGGGCACCCGGCCGATGTAGAGCGCGTGCGCGTCGGCGGCCACCGGATCGTCCTCGACGATCAGCACGCGCACCTCGCCCCCGCTCATCGCGGGCTCTCCGGGCCCGCGGCGGGTGATGGCGCGACTGCCGACGCGATCGGCAGGCGGACCGTGAACTCCGCTCCTCCGCCCGGGCCCTGGGCGGCGACCACCGCGCCGCCGTAGCGCTCCGCCACCTGCCGGACCAGCGCCAAGCCGAGGCCGCGGCCCTCGCCCTTGCCGGACCAGCCCCGGCGGAACACGTCCACCCCTTCGGGCAGCCCGGGTCCGTTGTCCGCGACCCGCAGCAGCAGTTCGTCCGGCTCGGGCCGCAGCGTGACCGCGATCCGGGCCCCCGGTACGGCGGTGAGCGCGTCGACCGCGTTGTCGATGAGATTGCCGAGCACGGTGACCAGGTCCCGGGCCGGTGGCAGCCCGCCCCCTTCGGCGAGACTGCGGCTGTCGGCGGTGACGACCAGCTCGACGCCCCTCTCGTGCGCCTGGGCGGCCTTGCCCAGCAGCAACGCCACGAGCACCGGCTCCCCGACCGCGGTGACCACCTCGTCGGTGAGGGCCTGGGCGAGCTCCAGCTCGGCGGTGGCGAAGTCGACCGCCTCGTCCGCGCGGCCGAGTTCGATGAGCGAGACCACGGTGTGCAGCCGGTTGGCCGCCTCGTGCGCCTGGGAGCGCAGCGCCTGGGTGAAGCCCCGCTCATGGTCCAGCTCGCCGGTCAGCGCCTGCAGTTCGGTGTGGTCGCGCAAGGTCACCACGGTGCCCCGGCGGCCTCCGCCCGCGACCGGCGAGCTGTTGACCACCAGCACCCGGTCCGCGGTCAGGTGCACCTCGTCCATCCGGGGCCGGTCCGCGAGCAGGGCCCCGGTGAGCGGTGCCGGCAGGCCGAGGTCGGCGACCTTGGTGCCGGTGACCTCGCCCGGCAGAGCGAGCAGTTCGCGTCCGGCGTCGTTGATCAAGGTGATCCGGCGCTGCCCGTCGAGCATCAGCAGGCCCTCGCGGACCCCGTGCAGGGCCGCCTGGTGGTAGTCGTACATCCGGCTGAGCTCTGCCGCGTTCATGCCATGAGTGTGACGGCGCAGCCTCGCGTTGACGACGTACGTGCCCACGCCGCCGAGGGCCAGCGCGCCGCCCGCGACCCAGGCCAGGGCGGAGAGCTGCGTGGCGAGCCGGTCGCTGATGGCGCGGACGGTTATCCCCGCGCTGACCAGGCCGATGATCCGGCCCTCGTCGCGCAGCGGGGTGACCACGCGGATGGAGGGGCCGAGGGTGCCCGTGTACGTCTCGCTGAAAGTCTCGCCGCGCAGCGCGGGGGCGGTGTTGCCCATGAAGGGCTCGCCGATCCGGCGCGGGTCCGGGTGGGTCCAGCGCCGCCCGTCCGGGGACATGATCGTCACGAAGGCCACCCCGGAGTCCGCGCGGACCTGTTCCGCGTACGGCTGGAGCGCGGCGGACGGGTCGGTCCCGCCCGTCGCTCCCCGTACGGCCTCGCGTACGGACGGGGAGCCGGCGACCGCGCGGGCTACGGCCCCGGCCTGGCGGCGGGCGGCCTCCTCGGCCTGGCCCCGGGCCGTGGCGTACGCGAAGACGGCGCAGCCCGCGACGACCACGGTGACCAGCAGCACCTGCATGGCGAAGAGCTGGCCGGCGAGGCTGCGCGGGGGGCGGGGAAAGCGGAACATGGCGCTCAGTGTGCCCCGGGTCGTGAACTCAATGAACGCAAGGGTGACGGGGGTCACAGCCCTGGGCGATGGTCTCCCCGAACGTAATCACCACCGGGAGGCATCGTGGCCGCCAGACGCGACAGAACGCACTATCTCTACATCGCGGTGATCGGCGCGGTGCTGCTCGGCATCGCCGTCGGCTTCGCCGCCCCCGGCGTGGCCGTGGAGCTCAAACCGCTGGGCACCGGCTTCGTCAGCCTCATCAAGATGATGATCTCGCCCGTGATCTTCTGCACGATCGTGCTGGGCATCGGGTCCGTGCGCAAAGCCGCCAAGGTGGGCGCCGTGGGCGGACTCGCCCTCGGCTACTTCATGGTCATGTCCACGGTGGCGCTGGCCATCGGCCTACTGGTCGGCAACCTGCTGGAACCGGGCAGCGGGCTGCACCTGACCGAGGCGGTGCGCACGGCGGGCGAGGCGCAGGCCAAGGCGGGCGGGGCCGAGAGCACGCCGGAGTTCCTGCTCGGGATCATCCCGACCACGCTGGTGTCCGCCTTCACCGGCGGCGAGGTCCTGCAGACCCTGCTGGTGGCGCTGCTCTGCGGGTTCGCGCTGCAGGCCATGGGCGCTGCGGGCGAGCCGGTGCTGCGGGGCGTCGGACACCTCCAGAAGCTGGTGTTCCGGGTACTCGCGATGATCATGTGGGCGGCTCCGGTGGGCGCCTTCGGAGCGATCGCGGCGGTGGTCGGGGCCACCGGCATCGACGCGCTGAAGTCCCTCGCCGTCATCATGATCGGCTTCTACACGACCTGCCTGCTGTTCGTGTTCGTGGTCCTCGGCACGCTGCTGCGGGTGTGCACCGGAGTGAGCGTCTTCGCCCTGCTGCGCTATCTGGGCCGGGAGTTCCTGCTGATCCTCTCGACCTCCTCCTCGGAGTCCGCGCTGCCGCGGCTGATCGCGAAGATGGAGCACCTGGGGGTCTCCCGCCCGGTCACCGGGATCACCGTGCCGACCGGGTACTCCTTCAACCTGGACGGGACGGCCATCTATCTGACGATGTCCTCCCTGTTCGTCGCCGAGGCGATGGGCAAGCCGCTGGCGCTGGGCGAGCAGATCTCACTCCTGCTGTTCATGATCATCGCCTCGAAGGGCGCGGCCGGGGTGACCGGCGCGGGCCTGGCCACCCTCGCCGGCGGACTGCAGTCGCACCGGCCGGAACTGGTGGACGGCGTCGGCCTCATCGTGGGCATCGACCGGTTCATGAGCGAGGCCCGGGCCCTGACGAACTTCGCGGGCAACGCGGTCGCGACGGTGCTCATCGGAACGTGGACGAAGGAGTTCGACCACGCGCGCGCCAGCGAAGTCCTCGCGGGACGGCTGCCTTTCGACGAGAGCACGCTGGTGGACGACGGGCACGGCGCGCAGCAGCAGGGCGAGCCCGCGCGATCCGCCGAGCCCGCCGAGTCCGGCGAGTCCGCCGGAACCCCGACTTCCGTTCCGCAGCCCTCGGGCAGTCCCAAGGACGGGGTACCGGTCTAGCCGGTACG
>NZ_JBSGZP010000288.1:0-8717 GCF_053611065.1 Streptomyces sp. NPDC054840 | reverse complement strand
CGGGCAGGTGAAGGTCGCCGGTGGTGATCGCGTCGGCGTCGCCGTTGCTGCGCTGGAGGGTTTCGGCGGAGGTCCACGGCCCGATGCCGGGAACGGCCTCCAGCCTTCGTACGGCCTCGGGCAGGTCCATCGCGGCCGCCTCCTCCAGGCGGTTCGCCACGCGGGCCGCCCGCACGATGGTGGCGGAGCGCTTGGAGTCGACCCCGGCCTTGTGCCAGTCCCAGGACGGGATCATGGCCCAGGTGCGCGCCGCGGGCAGGACGTACAGCTCCGGGCCGGGGCCCGGGGCCGGCTCGCCGTACTGCCGGACGAGGCGGCGCCAGGCGCGGTAGGCCTCGTCGGCGGTGACCTTCTGCTCCAGGACCGTGGGGATCAGGGATTCGAGGACGAGGCCGGTACGGGTGAGGCGCAGGCCGGGACGGCGGCGGTGGCTGGAGTGCACCAGGCGGTGGCGGGGCACGAAGGCGGCGGGATCGTCGCCCGCGCCGAGGAGTGCGGGCAGCTGTTCGAGGAACCAGTCGGCGCCGGGGCCCCACGCCTCGGCGGTGACCTCCGTGCCGGTCCCGAAGACGCGCAGGGTGGTGGCGAGGCCCTGGGGGCTGCGGCCGGTACGCCAGACGGAGCCGTCGGGGGTGGTGCGGAAGGTGGGGTCGCCGGGGCCGCGGCGCAGCGGGCCGAGGACGAGCCCGAGGTCGACGGGGCCGTCGGCGGACCAGCGGCGTTCCCTGGCCGCGGAGCCGGTGGCGGCGCCGCGGCCTGCGGGTACGTCGGTGCGGCCGCCGCGGACGGCGGCGCGGGTGAGGGGATCGAAGCGGCCGGCCATGCCCCGAGCGTAGCGCCGGCCGGGCGTCGCCCCGGGGGCCCGGCCCCGGGACCCGGCCCCCGGACCCCGCCTTGCGATGCACCGCATCCGACGCCGTGCGCTTCCTCGATCGCCGGCGGGGCCGAGTGCAGCCGTTCCAGCCCGGACGGCGTTCGAGGCGCGGGCGCGGAGCCGTATGGGGGTGCGGGGCGGAGCCCCGGCGACGGAGCCGGGCGCCAGAGGCCCCGCAGTCCGCCGGAGGCTAAGGGCTCTCCCGGAATCCCCGGTGGATCGGCGCACGGCGTCGGATGCGGTGCATCGCAAGGCGGAGGGGCGCCCCCATACTGGGTGCATTCGGGCGTTCCGACAACGCGGCGAGGTGCCGTGGCCGGCGTCGTGCGCCCGCCGGGGATCACGGGACAGCCCTTAGGGCCGGCCCTGGAGCTTGGCCGAAGCCGTGCGGGCCGTGGGGAGCTTGCCGTAGAGCTTCGTGCCCGGGCATTGGGTGGCGAAGCCGTCCCGGTGGCCGGAGATGACGTTCATCGACACCTTCCTGCCCTTGGGGTAGAGGTTGCCCCCACCCGAGGTCAGGATGGTCTTCGCGCGCGGGTCCCGGCCGAAGAGGCCGAGCTTCCAGGCCGTGAGACGGGCGACCGAGTCGACCACCGCCGCCGGCGGAGCCGTGGAGGTGAAGGTGCCCAGCACCGCGACGCCCATGCTGTTGGTGTTGAAGCCCATGGTGTGCGCGCCGAGGACCGCCTTGGCGACGCCGCCCGCGCGGCCCTCGTAGACCGTGCCGCACTTGTCGACGGCGAAGTTGTAGCCGAGGTCCCGCCAGCCGTTGCTGATCACGTGGTAGCGGTACAGGCCGCGCAGGATCGCGGGGGCGTCCTTACAGGCGTAGTTGTTGCCGGAGGCGCTGTGGTGGACGAAGGCGGCCTTGACGGTGCTCGTGTAGACGAAGCCCGACTCGCGCAGGCCCTCGTCCGCGCCCCAGCCCTTGCGGGTGACGATCCGCGGGCGCGGACCGATGTAAGGGGCGGCGGCCGCGGTCAGTTCGCCGTCGCTCGCGAAGACGGCGTCGGCGGTGGAGTCGGCCTTGTCGAGTGCGGTGATCTCGTTCGCGCCGAGCGAGGCGTGCGGAACGTTCGCGGCGGAGGACTCCGCCGTCCCCATGGACATGGCGGGAACCACCTCGCCCTTGCCGTCGCCGTCCGGGCCGGTGTTCTTGCCGTCGGACCCGGCGGTGGGGGCGTCCGCGCCGGGGTCGACGAGTTCGATCCGCATGCCCGTGGGCAGCCGGGAGGGGGCCCGGGTGGCCGGAGCGCCGGATTCGGCTCGAACTCGGATCTCCACGGCGTCGGACTCGCCCACCCACAGCGGGGCGGTGGCACCGCGGATCGGGCCGGAGCCGCGTTCCGCCGCGTCGGGGTCGGCGGCGTGCTCGCCGTTGTGGGTCTCGAGGTCCTGCCAGTCCGACCAGGTGGCGGTCCGGGTGGAGCGGGTCCGCACCTGGACCCGGCCGTGCAGTTCCGTGGTCGCGTCATCCCAGACCACGCCGACCAGCGAGAACGTCCTGACCTCGCGTGCGGTCAGGCCCTGCGTCTCGGCGCGGCCCGCGGGGGTGCTCATTCCGGGGACTCCGGGCGTCCGCGTCACCGAGGGTCCCAGCGGGACGAGCGGCAGCGATTGGGTGGACCCGGCGGGGGTCACGGGGGCGGTCTCGGCCAGGGCGGGAGTGGGGAGCGCGAGTGGCAGGGCCAGTACGGCGGCCGTCGCGACGCCGATCGAGGAAGCAAGGAATCCACGCATGAAAAGGATGGTGAGCACTCGGACGGCCCGGCGCCATCCGAGAACTGACGCTCCGTCCGGCCCGCCGCGCGTACCCCTCGCCCGTACGGAGGAGCCGGCCGCCCCCGTACGGGGGACGGACCCGCGTACGCTGTGCCGGGTGAACGCCACTGACCGCACCCCTGCCGACCTGCTGCGATCCGCGCTCGCCGCCGATCCGGGCCGCCCGCTCGTCACCTTCTACGACGATGCCACCGGCGAGCGCGTCGAATTGTCCGTCGCGACCTTCGCCAATTGGGTGGCCAAGACCGCCAATCTGCTCCAGGGCGACCTGGGGGCCGAGCCCGGGGACCGGCTCGCGCTGATGCTCCCGGCGCACTGGCAGAGCGCGGTGTGGCTGCTCGCCTGCGCGTCCGTCGGGGTCGTCGCCGAGATCGGCGGGGATCCGGCCGGTGCGGATCTCGTCGTCAGCGGGCCGGACACCCTGGCGGAGGCCCTCGCGTGCGGCGGTGAGCGGGTGGCGCTCGCGCTGCGGCCGCTGGGCGGACGGTTCCCGCAGCCGCCGGCCGGGTTCGCCGACTACGCGGTGGAGGTACCGGGGCAGGGCGACCGCTTCGCGCCCTTCGTACCGGTGGATCCCGAGGGTCCGGCCTTGGTCGTGGGCGGCGCGGAGCTCACGCACGCGGAACTGGTGGCCCGCGCCCGCGAGGACGCGGCGAAGCTCGGCCTGGGCGAGGGCTCCCGCGTGCTGACCGGGCTCGGCTACGACACCTGGGAGGGACTCTCGGCCGGGCTGTACGCCGCGCTGGCCGCGGGCGGGTCCGTGGTGCTGTGCCGGAACCTGGACCGGCTCCCGGCGGAGGGGCTGGCCCAGCGCAGCGAGAGCGAACGCGTCACCCACACCGTCTGATCGCCGCCCGAAGGCCTGTCACCCACACTGGTGAAAGCCAGGTACGGGCGATTTGTCACCCGCATGGCCCTAGACACGGCCCCGCCCCCGGGCTGCTTCGGCGACCCGGGGGCAGCATCGGCAGTGGCCGTGCCCACCCGTACGGCTGACGGCCCGCAGTCGTAGCGGCGAGGGGACGGACGCCAGTGACGGACAGCGCAGGCATACCGGGCGGCACCGCGGCCGGGGGCGCGGGGCGGCCCCCGCGCGGCCGCGGGCGTCGGCGCCGGCTGCTGCGCCGGCTCGGCCTCGGGGCGGGCTTTCTGGTCCTGGCGGGTACGGCCACCGGCTGGTGGCTCTACAACAAGCTCGACGGGAACATCACCGAGGACACCTCGGCCGCGGCCGAGCTGAGGCGCTACGAGCGCGAGCGCCCGGCGCACCTGGCCACCGGGGCCCAGACCATCCTGCTGATCGGCTCGGACTCGCGCTCCGGCAAGGACAACGCCAAGTACGGGCAGGACGGGGGCAGCCAGCGCTCGGACACCGCGATCCTGCTGCACCTGCCGCAGGACCGCCGGAGCGCGACCGCGGTGTCGATACCCCGGGACCTGATGACGGACATCCCCTCCTGTCTGCAGGCGGACGGGAGCCGCACCGCCGCGCGGTTCTCGCAGTTCAACTGGGCGTTCCAGTGGGGCGGCGCCGCCTGCACGATCCGTACGGTGGAGAAGCTCACCGGGATCCGTGTCGACCATCACATGGTGATCGACTTCGGCGGGTTCAAGAAGATGGTCGACGCCATCGGCGGGGTGGAGGTCTGCCTCAAGGAGCCGGTGAACGACGCCGAGGCCAGGCTGCGGCTGGCCGCCGGCCGCCAGACCCTGCGGGGCGAGCAGGCGCTGGGCTACGTCCGCGCCCGCCACAGCCTCGGCAACGGCAGCGACACCGAACGGATGGACCGGCAGCAGCAGTTCCTCGGATCGCTCGTCAAGAAGGTGCAGAGCAACGGGGTGCTGCTCAATCCGGCTCGGCTGTACCCGCTGCTGGACGCGGCGACCTCCTCGGTGACCACGGACCCGGGGCTGGCCTCGCTGCGCGACCTGTACGAGCTCGTACGGGGCATGCGGGCCATTCCGACCCATCAGGTCAAGTTCCTGACGGTGCCCCGCAAGCCCTACGCGCCCGACCCGAACCGGGACGAGCTGGTCGAGCCCGACGCGGAACGGCTGTTCCAGCAGCTGCGGATGGACAAGCCGGTCACGGTCGCCCCGCCGAAGCCCACCCCGACCGCGGCTCCGGCCGAGGCCGCCGGGGAGGACACGGAGGCCGGTGCGGACACGGACTCGACCGACGAGGGAACCGTCACACCTCAGGTACCCGTCCCTACTTTCACGGGAACCACTGCGGGTAACGCCGACTGCCGGTAAAGCAATCCCAAAAGCCGGTGACCGAACCGCGAGGGATGGGCGGTTCACCCCGTTATAAGGGGAGTGGAATTTGTCACCAGCATGGTTTGCCGCCGAACAGGGCGGATAGGGTGAGCGATCCGGTGCCCGGCCGGACCAGAGGCGGGCACCAGCAGCCGGATCGTTGACCGTGCGCCTTGGGGAGGCGCGTCGCGAGGCACCGACGGAGGATTCGAGCAACCGTGGATGCGCAAAGCCGTGGGCGGGCCGACGAGATCGACCCCGCAGACCAGTGGGTACTCAATCCCCGCACCGGCAACTACGAACTGCAACTGGCCGACTCCGCCGCGCAAGCGCGGCCCAAGGTCACCGCGCCCCGCAGATCGCCCTCTGCTCCCTCGGCGCCGACCGGTCCCGCCCCCGGTGTACCGAAGCCGCGGCGCGGCGAACCGCCTGCGGGCGGCCGGCGCGGCGGACGCTCCCGCAAGATCGGCGGCGGCGGGCGCAAGAAGGCGCTGGCCATCACCGGTGGGGGCCTGGCGCTCCTGCTGGTCGGCGGCGCCGTGGCGGGGTACCTCTACTACGACCACCTGAACGGCAACCTCAGCGTCACCGACGTGGCGGGGGCCGGCACCGGCGGTTTCAAGAAGGACCAGCCCATCAACATCCTGGTCATCGGAACCGACAAGCGCACCGGCGCGGGCAACGAGAGCTACGGGGACAAGGACAGCGTCGGCCACGCCGACACCACGATCCTGTTCCACGTCTCGAAGGACCGGACGAACGCGACCGCGCTGTCCATCCCCCGCGACCTGATCACCAACATCCCGGCCTGCCCGACGAAGCAGCCGGACGGATCGACGAAGACGGTCGCGCCCACCAGGAACACCCGCTTCAACACCAGCCTGGGCCAGGAGGGCCGCGACGCGGGCTGCACCATGCGCACGGTCAAGGAACTCACCGGCATCGAGGTCGACCACTTCATGATGGCCGACTTCAACGCCGTCAAGACGCTGAGCACGGCGGTCGGCGGAGTACCGGTGTGCCTGGCCAAGGCCGTCAACGACGAGGACGGTTCCCACCTCAAGCTGGACGCCGGCGAACACCGGCTGTCGGGCGAGGAGGCCCTCGCCTTCGTCCGCACCCGGCACGGCTTCGGCAACAACAGCGACCTCGACCGGATCAGGATCCAGCAGCAGTTCCTGGGTTCGATGATGCGTGAGATGAAGTCGAAGGAGACGCTGACCAGTCCCAAGAAGTTCCTCTCCCTCGCGGAGGCCGCCACCAAGTCGCTCGGTGTGGACTCGGGGATCGGGTCCATCGCCAAACTCACCGATCTGGCCGGTGAGTTGAAGGGCATCGACACGAAGAACATCACCTTCACCACCCTGCCCGTGAAGGACAATCCGGCCGAACCGGAGGGCAGCAAGGCGACCGTCGTCGTCGAGAAGTCCCTGGCCGACCCGCTGCTGCAGATGATCCGGGGGGACGTCTCGCTCACGGAGGTCGAGAAGAAGGAGCAGGCCGCCAAGGAAGCGGCCGACGCGGACGCGAAGGCCAGGCAGGACGCGCTGCTCCAGGGCAGCCGCGCGGCCGCGGCGGACGTACGGGTGAGCATCTACAACGGAGGGGGCCCCAAGGGCTCCGCCTCCACGACGCTGAACTGGCTGCAGAACAGCAAGGGCGTGCCCAAGTCGAGCAACGTCGGCAACGCCCCCGAGAAGGTCGGCGCCACGCAGCTGGAGTACGCCCCCAACCAGGCCGACCAGGCCCGGGCGCTGGCGGACATCATGGGCCTGCCCGCCACCGCGCTGAAGGTGGGGACGGCCGACGCTTCGGCGAAGACCCCGATGAAGCTGACGCTGGGTCCGGACTTCCAGCAGCCGGGTGCCCCGCTGGCGGCCCCGGTGCCCCAGCAGCTGCCCGAGAACGTGCAGCAGGCGCAGGCCGACAAGGCGATCTGCGCCAAGTAACAGGACTCGGCCGGTGATACCGGCACTCTGTTGACCAGAAGGATCTTGAGGGGGACGCGTGAGGCACAGCAGCGTGCGAGGGGAGGGGGCGACCGCCCAGGCCGCCGAGCCGATATCCGGCGGCGGGGCGGACGCGTCCGGCACGGTGCCCCCACAGCGGGGCGGCTCCAGAGCGGCTCGCCGGGCGGCCGGCGGCCGTCCCCCCAGACAAGGCAGACGGCGCGTGCTGCGCTGGACGGCTTCCGTACTGTCCCTGCTGATACTCGGGACGGCGGCCGCCGGGTACCTGTACTACCGCCACCTGAACGGCAGCATCCACACGGACGCGCTGAACCTCGGTGAGACCAAACTGGGCGGTTCCAAGCCCAACGCCTTCGGACAGACCCCGCTGAACATCCTGCTGATCGGCTCCGACGCGCGGGACGACGCGGCGAACCAGGCCCTCGGCGGAGCCACCGACACCTTCGACGGCCCGCCGCTGGCGGACGTGCAGATGCTGCTGCACCTGTCCGCCGACCGCAGCAACATGTCGGTGGTCTCGATGCCGCGCGACACGATGCTGATGATGCCCAAGTGCACCGAGCCGGGCGGCAAGGTGCACCCCGCCAGCAAGGGCCTCGTACAGACGAACGAGTCCCTGCAGCGCGGCGGTCCGGGCTGCACCGTCGCCGCCTGGCAGGAGCTGACCAAGATCCCCATCGATCACTTCATGATGATCGACTTCAAGGGCGTGGTCTCGATGGCGGACGCCATCGGCGGCGTTCCGGTCTGCGTCGAGGAGAACGTCCACTCCCGCACCCGTGACGGCAAGGGCTCCGGCCTGAAGCTGCCGAAGGGCACGAGCGTCATCCAGGGCGAAGAGGCCCTGCAGTGGCTGCGCACCCGCTACGGCTTCGAGGACGGCACCGACATCGGCCGCACCCACGCGCAGCACCAGTACATGACGTCGATGGCCCGCGAGTTCCGCAAGAACGCCAAGCTCACCAACCCGGTGAAGCTCAACAGCCTGGCGCAGGCCGCCATCGACGCCATGGTCGTCGACACCGGCCTGAACAAGATCGACAAACTGTACGACCTGAGCACGGAGCTCAAGAAGGTGCCCCCGGGCCGGATCACCATGACCACCATGCCCTGGGTCTACAGCACCAAGCCCGGCCTGGACGGCCGGGTCGAGCCCATGGCCACCGAGGCCGAGGCCGTCTTCCGGATGGTCCGCGAGGACATCGCGCTCGACGGCAAGGGCTCCGGGACCCCGGAGAGCGGCGCGTCCCCCTCGCCGGGCGCCTCCACGGGCCCGGGCACCCCGAGCACGGCCCCCGGGACCCCGAGCACGGCCCCCAGCACGGCCCCGGCCGCGGCTCCCGCGAAGATCACGGTCTCCGTCCGCAACGCCACCAGCGGCAAGGACGGCGCCGAGACCCGGGTCAAGAACCGGGCCAACGACGTGGCCGCGCTGCTGAGCGGCAAGGGCTTCACCAAGGCCGCCGCCGACACCCGGACCGGCGGCGAGGACACCACGGTGATCCGCTACGCCACGGACGGCCAGGCGGCCGACGCGAGCGCCGTGGCCACCGCCCTGGGCCTGCCCGCCACCGCGGTGCAGAAGTCGGAGGAGGTCCCCGGGATCACCGTGTTCGTCGGCAAGGACTGGCGGACCGGTGACGCGCCGGCCCCGCCGCCGCCCGCCCCGACCGTGGCCCCGACCTCGGCCCACGCCCTCAACGGCGACAACGAGGGCGCCTGCATGCCGATCCAGCCGGGGTTCACCTGGTAGCGCGCACACGAAAGGGGCCCGGCACGGTGGCGGCGACGATCCGCAGCCTCCGCGCCGGGCCCCTTCGTGCGTCTCAGAC
>NZ_JBSGZP010000287.1:0-8732 GCF_053611065.1 Streptomyces sp. NPDC054840 | reverse complement strand
CCGAAGAGGGGCGGGCCGTCACACGGGAACTACGCGACATCACTTGTCGGAGTCGTCCTTGTCAGCGTCGTCGCCGGCGGCCTCGCCGTCGATCACGGGGATCAGGGAGAGCTTGCCGCGCTGGTCGATCTCGGCGATCTCGACCTGGACCTTGGTGCCGACCGCGAGCACGTCCTCGACGTTCTCCACGCGCTTGCCACCGGCGAGCTTGCGGATCTGCGAGATGTGCAGGAGGCCGTCCTTGCCGGGCATGAGGGAGACGAAGGCACCGAAGGTGGTGGTCTTGACGACCGTACCCAGGTACCGCTCGCCGACCTCCGGCATGGTCGGGTTGGCGATGGCGTTGATCGTGGCGCGGGCGGCCTCGGCGGCCGGGCCGTCGGAGGCACCGATGTAGATGGTGCCGTCGTCCTCGATCGTGATCTCGGCGCCGGTGTCCTCCTGGATCTGGTTGATCATCTTGCCCTTGGGCCCGATGACCTCACCGATCTTGTCCACCGGGATCTTGACGGTGATGATCCGGGGGGCGAACGGGGACATGGCGTCCGGCGTGTCGATCGCTTCCATCATCACGTCGAGGATGTGGAGGCGGGCGTCGCGGGCCTGCTTGAGGGCCGCGGCCAGGACGGAGGCCGGGATGCCGTCCAGCTTGGTGTCCAGCTGGAGGGCGGTGACGAACTCCTTGGTGCCGGCGACCTTGAAGTCCATGTCGCCGAAGGCGTCCTCCGCACCGAGGATGTCGGTGAGGGCGACGTAGTGCGTCTTGCCGTCGATCTCCTGGGAGATCAGGCCCATGGCGATACCGGCGACGGGGGCCTTGAGGGGCACACCGGCGTTCAGCAGCGACATGGTGGAGGCGCAGACCGAGCCCATGGACGTCGAACCGTTGGAGCCGAGGGCCTCGGACACCTGACGGATCGCGTAGGGGAACTCCTCGCGGGTCGGGAGGACCGGCACGATCGCGCGCTCGGCGAGCGCACCGTGGCCGATCTCGCGGCGCTTCGGCGAACCGACGCGGCCGGTCTCACCGACGGAGTACGGCGGGAAGTTGTAGTTGTGCATGTAGCGCTTGCGGGTCACCGGGGAGAGGGTGTCTAGCTGCTGCTCCATGCGGAGCATGTTGAGGGTGGTGACGCCCAGGATCTGCGTCTCGCCACGCTCGAACAGCGCCGAGCCGTGCACGCGCGGGATGGCCTCGACCTCGGCGGCGAGGGTACGGATGTCCGTGATCCCGCGGCCGTCGATGCGGACCTTGTCCTTGATGACGCGCTCGCGCACCAGGGCCTTGGTCAGGCTGCGGTAGGCGGCGGAGATCTCCTTCTCGCGGCCTTCGAAGGCCGGGAGGAGCTTCTCCGCGGCGATCTCCTTGACGCGGTCCAGCTCGGCCTCGCGGTCCTGCTTGCCCGCGATGGTCAGCGCCTGGGAGAGCTCGCCCTTGACGGCGGCCGCGAGGGCCTCGTACACGTCGTCCTGGTAGTCCAGGAAGACCGGGAACTCGCCCTCGGGCTTGGCGGCCTTGGCGGCCAGGTCGGCCTGGGCCTTGCAGAGGACCTTGATGAAGGGCTTCGCGGCGTCCAGACCGGCGGCGACGACCTCCTCGGTCGGCGCCTCGGCGCCGCCCTTGACGAGGGCGATGGTCTTCTCGGTGGCCTCGGCCTCGACCATCATGATCGCGACGTCGCCGTCCTCCAGGACGCGACCCGCGACGACCATGTCGAAGACGGCGTCCTCGAGCTCGGTGTGCGTCGGGAACGCGACCCACTGGCCGCGGATCAGCGCGACGCGGACGCCGCCGATCGGGCCGGAGAAGGGCAGACCGGCCAGCTGGGTGGACGCGGACGCGGCGTTGATCGCGACGACGTCGTAC
Source organism: Streptomyces sp. NPDC054840 (assembly GCF_053611065.1). Classification (NCBI taxonomy): domain Bacteria; kingdom Bacillati; phylum Actinomycetota; class Actinomycetes; order Kitasatosporales; family Streptomycetaceae; genus Streptomyces; species Streptomyces sp. NPDC054840. Next base: position 6,865 of record NZ_JBSGZP010000287.1, on the reverse strand, counting down.
AGGTGGTCGGGGTTGAGCGCCATGATCGTGGCGACGACCTGGATCTCGTTGCGCAGGCCCTTCTTGAAGGACGGGCGCAGCGGGCGGTCGATCAGGCGGCAGGTGAGGATCGCGTCCTCGGAGGGGCGGCCCTCACGGCGGAAGAAGGAGCCGGGGATCTTGCCGGCCGCGTACTGCCGCTCCTCGACGTCCACCGTCAGGGGGAAGAAGTCGAGCTGGTCCTTGGGCTTCTTCGACGCGGTGGTGGCGGACAGCACCATCGTGTCGTCGTCCAGGTAGGCAACGGCGGAGCCGGCGGCCTGGCGGGCCAGACGGCCCGTCTCGAAGCGGATGGTGCGGGTGCCGAAGGAACCGTTGTCAATGACGGCCTCGGCGTAGTGGGTCTCGTTCTCCACTAGCGTTTTCTCCATTTTCGTCGTCTCCGTCCGCCGCCCGTGTGGCGGGGGACGGTTGCGGAGAAGCGCTCCTGGCGTGCGGGCCGGTCTTCGATCGAAGCACCCGGTTCGTTGCCCTTCGGGGCATTCCGGGTGCCACTACCGAGGACCGGCGGCGTGGGAGGGCGCTCCTCCTCTTCAGTTGTGCACGTCTCGTCGTCGGACGTACACGTGCGTCCGTTCCAGACTACAAAGGGTCCGGTCCGTCCCGCACGTACAGCAAAGGGAGCGGCCCCCGGATGTGGGAACCGCTCCCTTCACGGCGTCTTACTTGGCGCCGGCCGCACCGCGGCGGATGCCGAGGCGCTCGACCAGCGCGCGGAAGCGCTGGATGTCCTTCTTGGCCAGGTACTGCAGCAGGCGGCGACGCTGGCCGACCAGGATCAGCAGACCACGACGGGAGTGGTGGTCGTGCTTGTGCGTCTTGAGGTGCTCGGTCAGGTCCGAGATGCGGCGGGAGAGCATCGCAACCTGGACCTCGGGGGAGCCGGTGTCGCCCTCCTTGGCACCGAACTCGGTGATGATCTGCTTCTTCGTAGCGGCGTCGAGCGGCACGCGTACTCCTCGTATTAGGTCTTCGTTGCCACCGAGTGCCCCAGGTCTGAGTCTCTGGGGGGCTTCCGTTACTCGGGAGGCGGGGTCCGCTGAGCGCAGTCCACAGATCCTCTTGTCGAGGAGTCCGGGGGACGCGTACACAAACGGCCGTCACACAGCGTACCAGGCTGCCGCTCCGCCACGTCTCAGCTCGTGAGAGACCTGGCGCGGGAGTAGACGTCCAGCACGGCCAGGGTAAGGGGTACGAGGCTGAGCAGGACCGCCGCCTCGGTGAGGTCGAGCAGTCGCCCCCAGAAGGGTGACAGACCCTTGCGGGGAATGACCAGCGCAATTCCGGCGAGGAGGGCGGCGCCGGCCGCGACGGCGGCGGTCAGCCAGATCGTACGGAGGTCCAGGCCGCTGCTGTCGTGCTTCAGCAGGAGGGCTTCGAGCAGGTCGGTCGGCGGGTGCAGGGCCATGCCCAGGATCAGCAGGGCGATGGCGACGAGGCCCGCGGTCAGGGCGCAGACCACCTGGGAGGTGTAACGGAAGAGGCGGGCGCGCAGCAGCATCGCGAGGCCGGTGGCGAGCGCCAGCAGGCGGCCCCAGGTGTTCTCCGAGAAGCCGAGGACGGCGGCGGCGCCGACGGCGACCGCGGCGCAGCCGCCGACCAGGCCGAGCAGCATCTCGTGGCCACGGCGGGCCTGGGCGGCGATGGCCTCGGCGTCGAGGGCGGTACCGGCCCCCTCGTGCTGCTCGGGGCCGGTCTGCTCACCGTACGGCTCGGTGTCGTAGCGGTCCGGGGTCTCCACGTGATCGGTGTAGTCGTCCGTGGCGCTCTGCGGGGCGGCGTAGCCGATGGGCAGGCGGGCGAAGCGGGCGGAGAGGCCGGGGAGGAAGGCGACGAGGCCGATGGCGACGGGGGCGCAGACGGCGGCGGTATCGGTGGCGGACGCCTCGGTGGCGATGGCCACGAAGGTGGCGAGGGTTCCGGTGGCGGCGACGAAGGTTGCCGCAACGAAGGGGGCGTCACCGCTGGGGGTGAGCGCGACCAGGGCGACGGAGGCGACCAGGGCGCAGACGCAGCCGAGCAGGAACTGGAGGCGGCCGGGGCCCTGGCCGACGGCCGGGGCGATGATCCCGGAGCCGGCGATCATCAGGTGCGGGAGGGCGCCGAGGCCGAGCGCGACGGCGGAGAGGCGGTCGCGGTAGACCCGGGCGCGCACCCCGGCGACGGCGGTGAGCAGGATGCCGACGGCGCCCGCGATGATCCCGGGCAGGCCGTGCATGTCGTGGCGCAGCGGGTCGGCGTACCAGAGGACGAAGCCCAGCATGACGAGCAGCACGCCGGCGCCGGCCAGGCCGGCACCGCGCAGCATGTCGTCGCTCCAGCGGTGCCGGTCGCGGACGACGGCGGAGGCGACGGCGTCGGAGACGTCGTCGAACACGGCGGGCGGCAGGGACTCGGCGAACGGCCGCAGGCTCAGCACCTCGCCGTCGAGCACCTGTTGGCCGGCGAGGGTCCGGGCGCCGTCGAGGACGGTGCCGGAGCGGCGTACGAGGTGGAAGCCGGTCGGGGCGCCCACGGGCTGGGTCTGGCCGGTGAGGCGCAGCAGCTCGGGGTAGACGTCGGCGACGGCGATGTCCTCGGGGAGGGCGACGTCGATGCGACTGTCGGGGGCCACGACGGTGACCCTGCAAAAACCCGTCGTCCCGGCCGTACTCACCTGTGTGACCCCCCTGGTTGGCGCCCGCACCGGCGGACGATTCGCGGATGCGCATGCTGCGCGCGCCACCCTACCGGGCTTATGACCGACTGTCGGCAAGTAGGATCACCGTCGCGTGGGGGAGACCCCCTTCGCGCCCGGGACTTGGGGGCGCCGGTTGCGACGTCCCGTCCGTTTTCGAGGGATTGATGCTCCGGTGAGCCAGATCGTCGTCAAACGCCCGCCGCGGTCCCTGCCGCCTGAGGTTCCCGCGGAGGAGCTGCGGCTGGAAGCTCCGCCCGAACTTCCGCGCGGGCAGCAGGAGGGCATGCTGATGCAGCTCCTGCCGATGCTCGGCATGGGCTCCTCCGTCGTCTTCTTCTTCATGCCGGGCGCGGCCCCCTTCATGCGCATCATGGGTGTGCTGATGCTGGCGTCGACGGTGGCCATGGTCGTCGCCCAGTTGGCGCGCCACCGGCGCGGTACGCAGGGGCAAATGGCCGATGTGCGCCGGGACTACCTCAAATATCTCGCGCAGACGCGTCGTCAGGTACGCAGGACCGCGCGGGCGCAGCGCGACGCGCAGCTGTATCTGCACCCGGCACCCGAGCAGTTGTGGTCGGTGGTGGCTGAGGGCTCGCGGCTGTGGGAGCGGCGGGTCGGCGACCAGGACTTCGGCCAGGCCCGGGTCGGGCTGGGCGCGCAGCGTCTGGCGACCCCGCTGGTGGCGCCGGATACCGCGCCGGTGGACGAGCTGGAGCCGCTGACCGCGGGCGCGATGCAGCGGTTCCTGAAGGTGCACTCCTCGCTGGACGGGCTGCCGATGGCGCTGTCGATCCGCGCCTTCTACCACGTCACGGTGTCCGGGGAGCCGGAGTCCGCGCGCAGTACCGCGCGGGCGATGGTGGCGCAGCTGGCGACGCTGCACTCCCCCGAGGACCTGATGGTGGCCGTGGTGGCCGCGCCGGGTGCGGTGTCCTCGTGGGACTGGACGAAGTGGCTGCCGCACACGCAGGTCCCGGGCCAGGTCGACGGGGCGGGTACGAAGCGGCTGTTCGGTGATGACCTCGTCGAACTGGAGGGGCTGCTGGCCTCCCGGCTGGAGAGCCGGCCGCGGTTCAGCCGCGAGGTGTCCCCGGTGCTGGACCAGCCGCACCTGGTGGTCGTGCTGGACGGTGGCATGGTGCCGCCGGATTCGGTGTTCGCGGCGGCCGAGGGCCTGCAGGGCGTCACCATAGTGGAGGTGGTCGCGGGCGAGCTGGACGAGCAGCGCGGCGGACTGTCGGTCGTGGTACGGCCGGGCCGGCTGCGTCTGGAGTCGGGCGCGGGGGTCGCGTACGAGGGCGTGCCGGACACGCTCTCGCTGCCCGCGGCGGAGGCGCTGGCCCGGCAGCTGGCGCCGATGCGCACGGGCGGCGGGGACGACGACGAGCCGCTGCTCGCCAATCTGGACTTCACCGACCTGCTGAACCTGGGCGACGCGGCGGCGGTCGACGTGGCGCGGACCTGGCGGCCGAGGTCGGCCGGTGAGCGGCTGCGCGTGCCGATCGGTGTCGGCGAGGACGGCGCTCCGGTCATGCTGGACCTGAAGGAGGCCGCGCAGGAGGGCATGGGTCCGCACGGTCTCTGTGTGGGCGCGACCGGTTCGGGCAAGTCGGAGCTGCTGCGCACGCTGGTGCTGGGTCTGGCGGTCACGCACACCTCGGAGACCCTGAACTTCGTACTCGCCGACTTCAAGGGTGGTGCGACCTTCACGGGCATGGGGCAGATGCCGCACGTCGCGGCGGTGATCACCAACTTGGCGGACGACCTCACCCTCGTGGACCGCATGGGTGACTCGATCCGCGGCGAGCTGCAGCGCCGCCAGGAGCTGCTGCGTTCGGCGGGCAATTACGCCAACATCCACGACTACGAGAAGGCCCGCGCGGCCGGCGCCCCGCTGGAGCCGCTGGCCTCGCTGGTGCTGGTCATCGACGAGTTCAGCGAGCTGCTGACGGCGAAGCCGGACTTCATCGACATGTTCATCCAGATCGGCCGCATCGGCCGATCGCTGGGTGTGCACCTGCTGCTGGCCTCGCAGCGCCTGGAGGAGGGCAAGCTGCGCGGTCTGGACACGTACCTGTCGTACCGGATCGGTCTGCGGACCTTCTCGGCGGCGGAGTCGCGGACCGCGATCGGTGTGCCGGACGCCTACCACCTGCCGTCGGTGCCCGGTTCGGGCTACCTGAAGTTCGGTACGGACGAGATGACCCGCTTCAAGGCGGCGTACGTCTCGGGCACCTACCGCTCGGGCGGGCCGGACCTGTCGGTGGGGCAGTTCCCGGTGGAGCGGCGGCCCGCGCTGTTCACGGCGGCCCCGGTGCCCGTGGTGTACGCGGCCCCGGACCCGGCGTATCTGGCGGCGCAGTCGGTGCGCGAGGACGACGCGCTGGCGGACACGGTGCTGGACGTGATCGTGAGCCGGCTGGAGGGTCAGGGGGTGCCGGCGCACCAGGTGTGGCTGCCGCCGCTCGACCAGGCTCCGCCGTTGGACCAGCTGCTGCCGGCGCTGGCGCCGAGCGCGGAGCGCGGGCTGCACGCGGACGGGTACACGCGGCCCGGCGGTCTCGTCGTCCCGCTCGGCCTCATCGACAAGCCCTTCGAGCAGCGGCGCGAGGTGCTGTACCGGGACTTCTCCGGTGCGGCGGGCCACATGATGGTGGTCGGCGGTCCGCAGTCGGGCAAGTCGACGCTGATGCGGACGCTGATCTCCTCGTTCGCGCTCACGCACACCCCGCGCGAGGTGCAGTTCTACGGGCTGGACTTCGGTGGTGGCAGCCTGTCGTCGATCGCCGAGCTGCCGCACGTGGGCGGGATCGCCTCGCGCCTGGACCCGGAGCGGGTCCGGCGCACGGTCGCGGAGGTGGGGGGCATCCTCAACCGCCGCGAGGAGTTCTTCCGCTCGAACAACATCGACTCGATCGGCACCTACCGGCGCCGGCGGGCGGCCGGTGACCTGCCCCACGAGCCGTGGGGCGACGTGTTCCTGATCGTCGACGGCTGGGGAAACTTCCGGGGCGAGTACGAGGGCCTGGAGCAGATCGTCACGGACATCGCCGCCCGCGGTCTGGGCTACGGCATCCACGTGGTGATCACCGCGGCCCGGTACATGGAGGTACGGGCCGCGCTCAAGGACCAGATGCTCAGCCGCCTTGAGCTGCGCCTCGGTGACACGATGGACTCCGAGTTCGACCGCAAGGTCGCGGCGAACGTCCCCACGGGGATGCCCGGTCGCGGCCAGGTCGCGGAGAAGCTGCACTTCCTGGGCGCGCTGCCGCGGATCGACGGCTCGCACGAGGCGGCCGACCTGTCGGAGGCGACGGCCTCCTTCGTGGACACGGTGAAGCAGAACTGGGTGGGGCAGGCGGCTCCGGGCGTCCGGCTGCTGCCGCGGCTGCTCCACTCGGACCAGCTGCCCAAGGGCGGGGAGTACCCCGGCCGCGGGATCGCGATCGGCATCGACGAGACCGACCTGGAGCCGGTGTTCGTCGACTTCGAGTCCGACCCCTTCCTCCTCGTCTTCGGCGAGAGCGAGTCGGGCAAGACGAACCTGCTGCGGCTCATCGCCAAGCAGATCTCCGAGCGCTACACGCCGGACCAGGCGCGTCTGGTCGTCGGCGACTACCGGCGAAGCCTGCTCGGGGCGCTGCCGGAGGAGCACCTGCTGGAGTACGCGCCGATGGCGAGCTCCCTGCAGATGCACATGGAGGCGCTGGGCGGGGTGTTCTCACGGCGGCAGCCGCCGACCGACGTCACTCCGCAGCAGCTGCGCGACCGCAGCTGGTGGACGGGCCCGGACGTGTTCATCATCATCGACGACTACGACCTGGTCTCCACGAGCCAGGGCAATCCGCTGGCGCCGCTGGTGGAGTTCCTGCCCTTCGCGCGGGACACGGGTGTCCGCTTCATCATCGCGCGCAACTCGGCGGGGGCCTCGCGTTCGCTGTACGAGCCGTTCATGCAGCGGTTCAAGGAGATGGGCGCGCAGGGCCTGGTCCTGTCCGGGGACCCGTCCGAGGGCGACCTGGTGGGTACGGTGCGGCCGCGTCCGTTGCCGCCGGGCCGGGCCTACTTCGCCTCGCGCAGGCGGGGTACGTCGCTGGTCCAGCTCGGCCGGATGCCGGGCGTCATGTAAGCCGTTCCGGCGGTGGC
>NZ_JBSGZP010000286.1:0-8741 GCF_053611065.1 Streptomyces sp. NPDC054840 | reverse complement strand
CCGCACGGTTCCCGCGGCGCACACGGCGGCTCACACCGCCGCGCACACCGCCGCCGACCGGCCCGGCACGCTGCCGGTGCTGGACGCGGCGCTGCTCGGCTCCGGCGCCGTCCTGGTCGCCTGCGGCCAGGCGGGCGTCCGGCTGCTCACCGCCGACGGCCGCACCAAGGCGCGCTGGGACGTGCCCGCCGACCAGCTGGTGCTCGCCGACCACGGCGGCGCCGCGCTGCTCGTGGCCGGCTACGGCCGGGTCCGGGAAGTCTCCCGGCTCGACCTCGCCACCCGCTCGGTCCGGCGCTGGACGACTCTGCACGCGCGGCAGATCGTCCCGTCCTTCGACGGGCGGCACCTGATCACGGCCGACGACGACGGCATCACGGTGCTGGACACCCTCGCGCCCCGACCCACCGTGGTCTGGCGCGAACTCGGCCGCGGCGAGCGGCTGGTGGTACGGCTCGCCCGGACGGCCGCCGGATGCACGGGTGTCGTGGTGTCGCCACTTCCCGACGGCACGCAGGCCGTCGAGCTCTGGCGCTGGGACCTGCCCGGCTGGGAGCTGCGCTCCCGGCTCCGGCCGGACGCGTTCGACCCGGCCCGCTCCGCTGTTCTCGCCTCCGGCAGCCTGCTCGCCGCCGACCCGCGGCCGGCGGACGGGCCACCGGGCAGGACCGTCCTGCACTGGACCACCGAGCGTCCGGTCGCCCGGCCCGGCGTCGATCCGATCGTCGACGGCATCGCGCCGCACGGCCCGATCGCCGACGGCGACCACTGGGCGCTCGCGGTGCCCGGCCCCGACGGCACGGGAGTCCTCCTCCACACCGGCATGGGCGCGGCCTCCCCGCCCACCGCCACCGTGTTCTTCCAGCAGGCCGAACCGCACACCCCGGGCATGCGACGGCACGCCGAAGCGGTCACCCACTGGCACCGGTCCGGCCGCATTCTCGCCACCACCCCCGACGGCGCCACCCTGCTCGCCAACCTGCGCGTCACGGTCGACTGAGAACGAGGACGAGGACGAGGGGACGCCCGTCTCACGGCCCGGGCGTGGCCCGGAGCGCAGACGGGCCCGCCAGGGCCTTGGCGGCCGCCAGGCTGGCCGGCCGGCCGAGCAGCGCGCGGGAGGTCTCCCGCAGCAGTACGGCCGCCCGGAACGCGGCGGTCGCCGCGGCCCCGTGGCGGCGCCCGTAGAGCCGGACCCGGTTGAGCGTCAGCAGGGTCCACAGCCGCGGCGACACCTGCGAGTCACCGCCCAGATGGGTGGCCGTGGCCGCGGGCTCCAGCCGGGTGACGAAGCCGAGGTCGCGGGCCCGCAGGCAGTACTCCGTCTCCTCCGAGTACAGGAAGAAGGACTCGTCCCAGGCCCCGCAGGCCTCCAGGCACTCCCCGGACAGCGCCATCAGCGCGCCCGTCGCCCAGTCCGCGACCGTCGCCCGCTCGTACGCCGCCGGATCGGTGACCATCTCGCTCCAGCGCGGGAACCGCCCGGCCCGGCGATTGCCCAGCACCGCCTCGCCGAGGGCCCGGGTCACCTGTGACTCCCGGCGCAGCGAGAGCAGCAGCGTACGGCCGTCCTCCTCGTACAGCAGCGGGACGCTGATCCCGACCCGGCCGCCACCGGACACGCCGGTGCCCAGCGCGTCCACGAGAACCTTGGCGCAGCCCTGCCTCATCCGGACGTCCGGATTGCAGACCAGGGCCGCCCGGAAGCCGCCCTCCCGCGCGGCGGCGGCCGCCAGGGCGGCGTTCACCCCGGCCGCGTAACCGGCGTTGCGGCCGGTCCGGACGACCGTCGCCTCGGGGGCCAGGGAACGGATCAGCTCCACGGTGCCGTCCGCCGAGTCGTTGTCGGCGACGATCAGGTGCCAGTCGAGCCCGGCCATGCCCTCCGGCAACGAGGCCAGGAACTCCGGGAGCACCCCGGCGCTGTTCCAGGTGACGACGAGGACCGCTACAGGGCCGGCACCCGGCTCCGGTCGGCGGTCGGCTGCTGGCTGGCTGAACTGCATGGGGACTCCACGGTCACGGGCTCCGGCGCCGAACGCCGGATGAACCCGAGGTAGCTGCCTCCGGCGGCGATCGTCAGGAAGAACACCCCGGCGAACATCGGGAAGCTGAGGGCGTCGAAGGTGGCGGCGATGACGAGCGAGACCAGGGCGGAGGCGAAGAAGGCCTGCCCCAGCTCCCGGTCGGACTCGGTGCGGGCCAGCCGGCGGATGGCGCCGCCCTGATGGATCCCGGTGAACAGGAGGACCAGGAGCGCGAGCAGCCCCATGAGGCCCATCTCCGCCAGGGTGAGCATGTACTGGTTGTCGGTGAAGAAGAACAGTTCGGGCAGGAAGGTGCCGAAACCCCGCCCGAACAAGGGCCGTTCGGAGAGGTAGGGGACGATCGCGCCGTACTTGACGGTACGGGCCTGGGTGCTGCTGTCGGAGTTCGTCACGAACGACGCGAAGAGCGCCGTGATGGTGCCGATCAGCCCGGGGATGATCACCTTGAAGCATGCCACCGAGCCCATCAGCAGACCGATCGCGGCCCACCGCCGCTCCGGCTTCCAGCGCAGCACCATCACCAGGACCACGATGAGCGCCCCGATGATGGAGGTCCGCGACACCGTCAGCGGCAGCGCGCCCCCCATCAGCACCACCGGCGCCCAGCGGCGCCAGGCGCGCAGGTGCCGCCGTACCGGGTCGAAGGCCTGCTGCACGGCGAAGGGCAGCAGGATCGCGAGCATCCCGCCGAACTCCAGCGGTTGCGCCGTGGTGGCACGCGGCCGGGTGAAGGAACCCCGGTCCAGGGTGGTGATCTGGGCGACGCCGGACTGCAGGCCCGGGATGCTGATGCTGTCCGCGATGTTCGTCGCGGTGAGGAAGTCGTAGAAACCGATGGCGGCCACCACCGACCCCATCACCACGGCCCTGCGCAACAGCAAGTCCAGGCGCTCGCGGTCCTGGATCCCCGCGGAGACCAGCACCACCAGGGACACCCAGACGAGCAGCCCGATCAGCCCGCGGTCCGCCGCCAGGACCTCTTTGTGAGAGCTGCCGCGCATCGCGTTCGCGAGGTAGGAGCCCAGGACCGAGAAGGCCAGCAGGCACATCACCACCCGCGGCAGCCGGGTACCGGGAGCCGGGCGGATCCGGCCGGTGATCCAGGCCGCCAGGTACCAGAACAGGCACAGCAGCGCGAACACGTTGGCCGGTGTACCCACCCCGCCCATTCCCGGCAGGGTCAGGTTCGAGGGGATGAAGAAGGCCAGCGCCAGATAGCCGCTCAGCAGGGCGGTCGCGTCCAGCTGCCGCCCCCATGGCTTGCGGCGCCCGCGCCCCCGGGCCGGGGCGGCCGCGGCCGTGCGCCTGCGCCCCAGCGCCGCCAGCAGGCTGTCCGTCAGGAAGGAGAGGACGAAGGCGGCGGTGGTGCCCAGGATGACGACGCCCAGCACCTGCTGGTAGCGGCTCTTCATCTGCGGCACCGGGGTCTGCGGCAGCACCACGGGGGCCGTCTGCACCATGTACGCGGGCTTGACCTCGGCCGCCGCCTGGAGCGCGTTGAGCGTCTCCCCGGCGAACGCGGTCAGCTTGTTGGTCTCCTCCAGTACGTTCGCCCGATCGGTCCCCGTGACGGTCAGCGTGAGCATCGGCCCCGAGGTGTTCGCGGCGAACCCGACCGTGTAGGGATCGGTCACACCGATGCCCTGCAGGTCCCGCGCCGCGTCCGTCCCGGACAGCGTCCTGATCAGCACGTCCGCGGTGACCACCAGCGAACCGCCGGCGTTCGCGATGGGATTGCCGAACGTGGGGGCGAGTTCGGCCACCGCCGTGGAGTCGAGCAGCGCCACCGAGCTCTGCGACTGGTAGGCCACCGGCACCGCACGGTACAGGTGCGCTCCCGCCAGCAGACTGATCAGCGTCAGCGGCACCATCACGTACCAGCGGCGCCGGAGCACAGCGAGGATCTCACCGATGCTCATGAACACCCCCGGAGGGAACCGCAATCGATGGCGGACCTACCCGTGTCCTGGAAGGATCGGTCACAACGGAAGGAATCCCTGTGTCGCCTGGTGAGTTGATCCGTGCGCTGCGTCGGCGCTGGTACGTCCTGATCGTGGCGGCGGTGCTCGCGGCCGCCGCAGCCGTGCAAGTGCTGCACCCCACCCAGACGTACCTGAGCACGGCGATCGTCGTGCTCAAGCCCCCGGTGACGGACAATCAGCCCAACCAGCTGGCCAACCTGCAACCGCCGCTCGCGGCCGTCTCCTACGCCGCCGTGCAGCAGCTGGACTCGCCCGAGGGGGCCGGGGAACTGCGTGCCGCGGGGGTGCGCGGTACATACCGGATGATCCCGCGGAACAGCGGGACCAGCGTCACCCCGCGCTATCTGATCCCCTCGCTCCAGGTCCAGGCGGAACAGGCCGACCCGGTCGCCGCCGACACGGCCGTCCGGAAGATCATCGAGATCTACACGAGGCACCTGACGGACATGCAGACGCAGCAGGGAGTTCCGGACTCCGCGCGGATGAGCGTGACGCTCCTGGTGCCGCCCACCGCGGTGGCGCAGACCGGCAACAAGAGCCGGGGCCTCGCCGGGGCGGCCCTGCTGGGCGGGGTCGGAGGTGTGGTGGTGGCCTTGTGGACCGACCGGCTCCTGACACGCCGGAGCCGGCGCCGACAGCGGCACGAGGCCGCCACCGACGCCGGTCCGGTGGTCCGGGCCGAGGAGCCCGAGCGGGCCGCCCTCGCCGGGGCGACCCGCTGAACACGGCGTTCGAGTCATCAAATCCCTCGACGCTTCCATGACCGCCACCACAGCCACTCCCGCCCCCGGTCGGCCACGGCCGAGAGCACGAGCGGCTGGAGGTACGGCATGGTGCGCGCCCCGATGCGCCGACGCCTGAGCAGCGCCCGGTACTCGGCCAGCTTCGTGTAGTCCCCCGGCAGGCACTCGGCGGCGAACTCCACCAGCTCGTCGACCGGTACCACCGCCGTGCGTCCCCGGTCGTACGCCCGGTAGGCGCGCCGCAGCGCGTACCGGGCGAGCCGGGTGCGCGCCGACAGCGCCAGCCGGTCGGACCCCGGCAGCAGCCCCCCGCACTTGTCGAGCACCGAGTCGAAGGCGACGAGGCGCTGGCGCAGGTCGTCGAGCTGACCGCCGAAGTCCGTGGTGGACATGTTGTCGCCGTGGACCCGGTAGAAGGCCTGGTCGGCCCCGCGGACATAGCCCACGTCGGCGTGCGCCGCGAGCCGCATCCACATCTCGATGTCGCCGGCGTGCGGCAGCGCCGGATCGTAGCCCCCGACCTTGCGCTGGAGGCTGGTGCGGACCACCACCTCGGGTGAGGTGATGCACCCGGTGCCCTCCCGGAACCGCCGGTCCAGCCACCACCGTCCGGGGTAGACGACCGATCCGGTGGTCCGGGTGCGGGCCGCGGGCAGCGGACCGCCGTGCTGGAAGCGCAGCGGCCTGCCGTAGGCGAAACCCGCCTCCGGATGCGTGTCGAGCAGGGCCGCCGCGCGCACCAGGGCCCCGGGTACCAGCCGGTCGTCCGCCGACAGCAGGGCCACGTAGTCCCCGTCGGCCCACTCCAGCAGGCCCTCGTTGTAGGTGGCGATGTGGCCCTTGTTGCTCGCGTGGACCCGTACCTCGATCCGCGGGTCGGCGGCCGCCAGCGCGCGGGCGACCTCCGCGGAGTCGTCGGGCGAGGCGTCGTCGATGATCAGTACCCGTACGTCGACGCCCTCCTGCTCGTCCAGCACGCTCTTGACGCAGTCCGCCAGGAAGTGGCCGTACTTGTAGCAGGGGATCACCACGCTGACCGTGCTCACTGCCCGCTCACCTCCGTGGACAGCCCCTCCTGCAGGGCGGGCGGCGCGGTGGTGGTGAAGACGGGGCCGACCCAGTAGTTCACCGAGCCGAACGTGTTCGTCGGGAAGGCCGTGGCCGCCCCGTACCGGTAGAGCCCGTTGGCGCTGCCGGCCGTGTCGGCCGGGGCCACCAGCGGGTACGAGCGGTGCGCGCCGGAGAAGTAGCCGCCGTCCACCGAGTAGTTGCCGTTGGGTGCGTGGTAGGAGGCGACGTACGTGGTGCCCGCGGTGATCTGTACCGGCGTGGCGAACTGCAGCTGCTGCCAGCCGGAGGTGGTCTCGCTGCCGAAGGTGCCGGTGGCCAGCAGGGCGCCGGAGGCGGACCACAGGCTCCCGGTGTGCGTACCGGTGTTGCCGGGGCCCTTGTAGAAGGTGACACCGGTGATGTAGCCGTTCACCGCGGACTGGAAGCGGGTGCCCAGCTCCACGGAGTTGGCGTCGTCACCCACGTTGGCGGTGCTCGGCGTCGTGGTGCCGCTCCACAGGGTGCACGGGCAGTTCACCGTCGGCGGGTTCGGGCTCGTGGTGAAGTTCCACGTGACCGGTGCGGCCATGGCGTTGCCCCACAGGTCGGAGGCCTGGACGGACGCCGTGTAGGTGGTGTTCAGGGCCAGTTCGGAGGAGGGGGTGAAGGTCGCGCTGTTGGACGCGCCCAGCACCTTGGTGCCCGGAACCGCCGCGCCGCCGGAGTCCTTGACCGTGAATACCAGGGTGTCCGCGTCGACGGCGTTGCTGAAGGTGGCCGACACGGCCGCCGTGATCTGGGTGCCGGTCGCCGCGGACTGCGGCGAGGTGGCGGTGACGGTGGGCGGGGTGGTGCTGGCGGTCGCGGTGTCCAGGACGGCGTCCACCCAGTAGTTGCTGCCGGATGAGGCGGTGGACGGGAACCCGCCCGTGCCGCTGTAGCGGTAGACGCCGTTGCCGCCGTCGGTGCCGCTCTTCAGCGCGGTGAGCGGGGCCAGGCCCGCGTCGGCGGCGGCGAAGGTGGTGTCGAAGGAGTAGCCGCCGTGCGGGGCGAAGTAGGAGGCGACATAGGTGGTGTTCGCCTTGACCGGGACCGGCGTGGCGAAGTTGAGCTGCTGCCAGCCGGAGGCCGTCTCGTTGGTGAAGGTGCCGGTGGCCAGGCGCTGGCCGGAGCTGCTCCAGAGGCTGCCGGTGTGGGTGCCCGTGTTGGCGGGGGACTTGTAGAAGCGGACGCCCGTGATCGAACCGGGCACCGAGGAGCGGATCTTCACACCGAGCTCGACGGCGCTGCCGTCACCGGCGTTGACGGTGCCCGGCACGGCCGCGGCGGGCCACACGGTGCAGGGGCACTGCTGGGGTCCCACCGTGAGCGGCACCGTGGTGGTGGCGCCGATGTTGACGCTGTCGTCCACGGCGCGCACCTTGATCTGCGCGGCGCCCGGGACGGTCGGGGTCCACTTGTAGCTCCAGGACCCGAGGCCCGTGGTCGCCTTCCAGGTGGTGCCGCCGTCGGTGGACACCTCCACCCGGGCGACCACGCCGCCCCCGGTGTCGGCGGCCGTGCCCGTGACGGTCACGGGCCGCAGCGCCGGTACGGTGGCGTTCGCCGCCGGGCTGGTCACCGTCACGGCCGGGCCCACGGTGTCCGTGGAGGCGGTGGAGACGACCAGGTCGCTCTGCAGGGACCTGGGCTGGACGCCCATGTCGGCGAAGATGTTCACCGTGGCCTGCTGCATCCGCTTGTCCGCGGTGACCACCGTGTCGTCGGGGTTGCCGGTCGGCATGTTGGTCAGGCCCCAGGACCACTGGACCGTGCCCGCGCCGAACACCAGCGCGTGCGAGGTCTGGTCCCGGAAGGCCACCAGGCTGTGCGTCGCGGTGCCGTTGCCGTACGTGTTGCCGTAGTCCTTGAGGAGCTTGCCGTCCTCGATGTCCACCGTGGTGGAGGACATCGTGATCTGCCCGGCCGGCCTGCTGGCGTTCTCCACGTCGCTGTCCCACTCGTAGCCGAGCGTGCCGGTGGGGAACGTGGCGGTCTGCGAGGGGGTGAGGTTCGCGACCGTGGTGTTGCGCCACAGACGCTGCTTGGCGAAGGTGCCCGGCACGGTCAACGCGTCGCTGCGGTAGCCGTTGACGCTGAACATCGAGCCGGTCAGCTGGTTCTGCGGCTGGTAGGGCCGGCCGTTCGTGGCGCTGGCCGGGTCCATGAAGGTGCCCGTCCAGATCCCGCTCGGGTCGGGGATGCCGTTCGGCTGGGGGAAGGACAGCTTGGTCTCCTTGTACGAGACCAGCGTCCGGTTGGCGGTGTTGGCGCCGTCGATGCTCGGCGCCAGACGGGTCTTCCAGAAGACCTCGTTCCCGCTGAAGTACGTCTGGTGGACCCCGGCCCGGCGCGCGTTCAGCGCGTTCGTGAACTGCTCCTGGGTCCAGTACTCGTCGTGCCCGGAGGACAGGAAGACCTTGTGGTTCTGCAGCAGGGTCCCGCCGCGGACCGACATGTCGATCCCGGACATGTAGCTCACGTCGTAGCCGTTGCGCTCCAGCCACGCGACCATCTGGAACTCGGACCCGTAGATCCCGTTGTCCCCGCCGATGTCCATGGGCCGGTTGTAGCTGACCTCGTACGCCCGCCCGTCCGGGGCGGGGCCGCCGCCGTCGTACAGGTCCTGGCCGCCGTAGTTGTTGTACGCCTGCCAGGTCTGGTCACTGGTCTGCACGATGACGTCGGAGTGGGAGGCGTCGTTGCGGACGACGAACGGGTACGGCATCACACCGTTGCCGTCCGCCTGGTCGAAGTTGACGACGTAGAGCCCGGACACGGCGTCGGCCGGCACGGTCCACGTCGCCGTGACGGGCCAGTTCCCGCAGTCGACCAGGCCGGTGGCGGCCTTCTTGGCGCAGGTCGCCGGGCTGCCGCCC
>NZ_JBSGZP010000285.1:0-8755 GCF_053611065.1 Streptomyces sp. NPDC054840 | reverse complement strand
GGACCAGGCCCGTGGCCGGTTTCGGTCCGAAGGACGTGGACTTGCGGGGCATGGTGACGCCTTGGCGGGCCAGGTCCCGTACGACTTCCTCGCGTACCGGATGCAGCAGGACCGCCGTGCCGCCGTGCCGCTCGGCCATGGCCACGGTGGACGCGGCGTCGTGGATGTACGTGATCTGGTCCGGGGCGTCCGGGATGTGCCAGAGGGCGTCGAGCAGGGTCGCGTGCAGGACGGTGGCGTCCAGCCGGCGCCAGGCCTCCGGTCGGTCGTGGCGGACCGTGGTGTCGAGGAGTGCCAGGTCAGGGTCGGTGACCAGGTGGAAGGCTCCGTCACCGGCGATCAGGAAGGCGTTGCCGCGTTCCGAGGCGTCCCCGAGGGTGTCCAGGGCCAGCGGGAGCGGGCCGTCGACCGGGCGGACGCGGAAGTGGCCGTCGAGGGCGGCGAGGGCGTCCACCACCGGGAGGCGGCGCAGCATCCGGTGGATGGCGCGGACCTGGAGCGGGTAGCGGGCGGTGTCCACGAGAAGGACGAGGCCGAAGTCCCAGGCGGTGGGGGAGCCGTGCTCCTCCTGGAGGCGCAGGTACGTCGCCCAGCGGTGGTGGCCGTCGGCGATGAGGGCTTGGCGGTGGCTGAGGTCCGCCGTGACGGTGGCGAGTTCGGCCGGATCCGTGATGGCCCACAGGCGGTGCTGGAAGCCGTCCTCGGTGGTCGTCGACAGGAGGGGGGCGAGCTGTGCGGTCCGTTCGACGACCGCGGCCGCTCCCGTGCCGGGGTCCTCGCCCCGGTAGGTGAGCAGCAGGGGTTCGAGGTTGGCGGAGGTCGCCCGCATCAGGCCGGCCCGGTCGGTGACCACGTCCGGCATGACGTCCTCGTGGGGCAGCACGATGCCGGCGTCGGCGGTGGACAGGGCGAGGGCACCGATGAGGCCGCGCTGCAGCAGGCCGGCCCTGCGCTGCTCGTACACGTAGAGCGCGGGCTCGGGGTCGGCGCTGAGGATGCCCTCCGCGAGCCAGTCGTGCAGGGTGCGCGCGGCCTGCTCGTTGCGCGCGGCCGGGGTACCCGCCTGGGGGAGGATCAGGCGGACGATGTTGTGCGGGTCGGCGGATTCGAGGTGGTCGACTCCGTCGGGGCGCACGACCACGTCGTACGGCGGCGAGGTGACGGCGGCGAGGCTGCCGACACGCTCGGGGACGTAACGCAGGCCATGGAACGGGATCAGGCGCAGCCCATGCTCCGCGGTACCAGATGTGGTCATTGGTGCATGGTAAGACGCGTCTCGCCATGCGGGATGATCGGGGCAGTACGGAATCGGACAAGGTCGATCTCATGAGGAGAGGACAGGATGACCCGGCAGAACAGGACCAGTCCCGCGGCGAGTGAGCAGAGTCTGCACCAGGCCTACGACACCGCCCTGCTGGATCTGGACGGGGTGGTGTACGCGGGCGGCGAGGCCATCGCGTACGCGGCGGAGTCCCTCGCCGCGGCCCGGGCGGACGGGATGCACCTCGCGTACGTCACGAACAACGCGCTGCGCACACCGGACGCGGTCGCGGAGCACCTGGGTGAGCTGGGCATCCCGACGGAGGCGGCCGAGGTGATCACCTCGGCGCAGGCGGTCGCCCGGCTGATCGCGGAGCAGGTGGAGCCCGGGGCGAAGGTGCTGGTGATCGGCGGGGACGGGCTGCGGGTGGCGCTGCGCGAGCGGGATCTGGTTCCGGTGGACTCGGCCGAGGAGGAGGGGCTCGCGGCGGTCGTCCAGGGGTACGGGGGTCCCGACCTGCCGTGGGGGCGGTTCGCGGAGGCCTCGTACGCGATCAACCGCGGGGTGCCGTGGTTCGCGTCGAACACCGACCTGACGATTCCGGGGGCGCGGGGGATCGCGCCGGGCAACGGGGCCGCCGTGGAGGTCGTTCGGATCGCCACGGGCGCGGAGCCGCAGGTGGCGGGCAAGCCGCTGCCCCCGATGCACCGGGAGACGGTGCTGCGTACCGGGGCGGAGCGGCCGCTGGTGGTCGGCGACCGGCTGGACACCGACATCGAGGGTGCCTTCAACGGGGAGGTGGACTCGCTGCTGGTGCTGACCGGGGTCACGGACGCGGAGCAGCTGCTGCGGGCCGAGCCGAGGCACCGCCCGACCTATGTGGACCGGGATCTGCGGGGGTTGCTGACCGGGCAGCCGGAAGTGGAGCCGTTCGCGGAGGGTTTCCGCTGCGGCGGCTGGACGGCGGTCGCGACGAACGGCGGAGTGCTGGAGCTGCGAGAGACCGGGGAGAACAAGGAGACCAGAGAGACCGGCGAGACCGGGGAGGGCGCGGAGAACGGGGAGACGGGGGATCCGCTCGACGGGCTGCGGGCGCTGTGCGCGGCGGCCTGGACGGCGGCCGGGGACGGGGTCTGCACGCTCGATGCGGCGAAGGCACTGGCCAGGCTGGGTCTTTAGGGCACTCCGGGGGACCCGCCCGTGCGGAAGGTAGGTTAGCCTAACCTGCGTGTTGGTCGAGAGTCCCCCTGAACCCGAACGGAGCGCGGCGCCCGAAGACGGCGCCGACGCCGCCGTAGCCCGCCCGCGCCATGCCGCGCGCGCCGCCGGTCTGCTCGCCGCTCTCGCGGTGCTGGCACTGGTCGCCGTCGTGAGCATCGCCGTGGGTGCCAAGCAGATGTCCCTGGACGAGGTCTGGCACGGCCTGTTCGCCTACGCGGGAACGCCCAACGACGTGGTGGTGCGGGATCTGCGGATCCCGCGCACCCTGCTCGGGCTGCTGGTCGGGGTCGGACTCGGCCTGTCCGGCGCCGTGATGCAGGCGCTGACCCGTAACCCGCTGGCCGAGCCCGGAATCCTCGGCGTCAACGCCGGTGCCGCGGCCGCCGTGGTCTCCGCGATCAGCTTCTTCGGCGCGAGTTCGCTGAGCGAGTTCGTGTGGTGGGCCTTCCTCGGCGCCGCCTTCGTCTCGGTCCTCGTGTACGTGCTCGGCGGCAGCCGCAGCGCCACCCCGGTGCGCCTCGCGCTCGCGGGTACGGCGGCCAGCGCGGCGCTCGTCGGCTACATCAACGCCGTGCAGCTGATGGACAGCAAGGCGCTGGACAAGCTGCGCTTCTGGACGGTGGGTTCGCTGACCTCGGCCACCATGGAAACCGTCCGGCAGGTGGCCCCCTTCCTGCTCGTCGGCGCGGTGCTCGCGCTGCTGCTGGGCCGGCCGCTCAACGCGATGGCGATGGGCGACGACACGGCGCGGGCACTCGGCGCGCACCTGACGCGGACCCGGGTCGGCGCCATGGTCGCCATCACCCTGCTGTGCGGTGCGGCGACCGCCGCGTGCGGGCCCATCGTGTTCATCGGACTGATGGTCCCGCACCTCGTCCGGGCCTTCACCGGTCCCGACATGCGCTGGGTGCTCGCCTACTCGGCCGTCCTGTCGCCGGTCCTGCTGCTCGGTTCCGACATCATCGGCCGTGTCGTCACCCGGCCCGCCGAACTGCAGGTCGGCGTCGTGACCGCGCTCATCGGCGGCCCGGTCTTCATCTACCTGGTTCGGCGCAAGAGGATGGCCCAGCTGTGACCGCGACCGCGACCGCGACCGAGACCGAATCGCCGACCGGAACCGTGACCGGTACCCCCCCTAGGGGCGGCAGGTCAGGACCCCGTCCACTGCACCTGCCCGGCGGGGTCTCGCTGCGCGTCGAGCGGCGCGCCCTGGCCGTCGGGGTCCTGCTGACCGTCGCGGCGCTCGCGATGGCCGTCGTGCTCATCGGTACCGGCGACTTCGAGATCGCGCCGTGGGACGTCGTACAGACCCTGCTGGGCAACGGCACCCCCGCCACCGATTTCATCGTCAACGACCTGCGGCTGCCGCGGGCCCTGGTCGCGCTGCTCGTCGGCGCGGCGCTCGGGATCTCCGGAGCCGTCTTCCAGTCCGTCTCGCGCAATCCGCTCGGCTCCCCGGACCTGCTGGGCTTCGGCTACGGCTCGGCGGTCGGCGCGCTCGTCGTCATCATCCTGTTCAAGGGCGGAGCCACCGAGGTGGCCGTCGGCGCCCTGGTCGGCGGTCTGCTGGCCGGAGCCGTCGTCTACCTGCTCGCCTACAAGCAGGGCATCCAGGGCTACCGGCTGGTGCTGGTCGGCATCGGCGCCTCCGCCGTGCTCATCGCCGTGATCCAGTACCTGATCACGAAGGCGCAGATGACCGAGGCCACCCGGGCCATGGTCTGGCTGACCGGCTCGCTGGCCGGCCGGGACTGGGCGCAGGTGTGGCCGCTGCTAGCGGTGTGCGCGGTGCTCTTCCCGCTGGTTCTCGGGCAGGGCAGGGCCCTGCGGATGATGGAGATGGGCGACGACGCCGCGTACGCGCTCGGGGTGCGGGTGGAGCGGACGCGGCTGCTGCTGATGATCGCGGCGATCCTGCTGACCACCGCGGCGAGCGCCGCGGCCGGGCCCATCAGCTTCGTCGCGCTGGCAGCGCCGCAGCTGGCCCGTCGGCTGACCCGCTCGCCCGGCGGGAACCTGGTGAACGCCGCCCTGATGGGGTCGGTGCTGCTGATGGTGTCCGACTGGGCCTCGCAGCGGGCCTTCGGCGCCGACCAGCTGCCGGTGGGTGTGGTGACAGGCCTCGTCGGCGGTGTCTACCTGCTCTGGCTGCTCGTCACCGAGCGCAAGGCGGGACGTATATGAACCTGATGAGGAGTACGCAAGTGCAGCGGCTGACCGCGGAGAACGTGACCCTCGGCTACGACCAGCGGGTCATCGCCGAGAACCTGTCGGTGGAGATCCCCGACAACTCCTTCACGGTGATCGTCGGCCCCAACGCCTGCGGCAAGTCCACGCTGCTGCGGGCCCTGTCGCGGATGCTGAAGCCGTCCACCGGACGGGTGCTGCTGGACGGGCAGGCCATCGGGTCGATGCCCGCGAAGAAGGTCGCCAAGACCCTGGGCCTGCTTCCGCAGTCCTCGATCGCGCCTGACGGCATCACGGTGGCCGACCTGGTCTCGCGCGGCCGGTACCCGCACCAGGGGCTGCTGCGGCAGTGGTCGGCCGAGGACGAGCGGGTCGTGAACGAGTCGATGGCCTCGACCGGGGTCGCGGAGCTCGCGGACCGGGCGGTGGACGAGCTGTCGGGCGGCCAGCGGCAGCGTGTGTGGATCGCGATGGCGCTGGCCCAGCAGACGCCGCTGCTGCTGCTCGACGAGCCGACGACGTACCTGGACATCCAGCACCAGATCGACGTGCTGGACCTGTGCGCGGAGCTGCACGAGACGCAGGGGCGGACGCTGGTGGCGGTGCTGCACGACCTGAACCACGCGGCCCGGTACGCGACGCATCTGATCGCGATGCGGGGCGGGAAGGTCGTCGCGGAGGGGCCGCCGGCGGAGGTGGTCACCGTGGAGCTCGTGGAGAAGGTGTTCGGGCTGCGCTGCCAGGTGATCCCGGATCCGGAGACGGCGACGCCGCTGGTGGTTCCGGCGGCGCGCAAGGCCCGTGTGGTGGCCCGGGCCGAGTAGCCCTGCGGGCGGGCGGGCCGTGCCGCGGATGCGGGCCCGGCGCCGTTGCCGGGGGGCCCTGCCCCGGACCCCCGCGCCTCGAACGCCCGCGAGGCTCGAAAGATCGCCTCAAGCGCCGGGCGGGGCGGGATGGGCCGACGGGGCCGAAAGAGCGGTCCGGGCCGAGGCGGGCGGCTTCCTAGAGCATGCTCTTGAGGCGGAGGAGGTCGCGGAATCCGGCCTCCAGTTTGACTCGGCCCGTGGCCCAGGCCTTCGCGAACTTCAGCTCGCCCGCGACCAGGGCCACGAGGTCGTCGCCCGTCATCGCGAGCCGGATCTCCGCCTTCGCGGCGGGCGGGCCGGGGGCGACCGCGTCCACCCGGATCCGGCCCCCGTCGAGGCGGCCGGTGAACGTCTGGTCCAGGTCGGTGATGTGGCAGCTCAGGGAGCGGTCGAACGCGGCCGCGCCGCGCACGTCGGCGTCGGCCCGTGCGAGATTGCCGGAGAGGTTGTCGAGTGCTTCGCGGCACTCCTGGATCGTAGCCATCGTGATCACGACCGTACCGCAGAGCCATGCGTGGTCGCGGGCCGCTTCGCGGTAGCGTCGGGGCATGACCGACGAAGCCGCCGACCCCCGGGTCGAAGCCTCCGACGAGCCCGCCGGGCCCGCCGGACCCGTGTCGCTGGGCCTCGTACGCACGCCCACCGGCCACGTCGGCGTGGACGCGCACCTGGCGCGGCTGGCGGAGGCCGACCACCTCGCGGCGGACGGACACGCCGAGGTGTACGAGGATGTGCACCGGGGGCTGCGTGAGGCGCTGACCGCGCTGGACGCACCGCCCGTCCCCGGACCGTACGAAAACAGGAGCTGAACCGAACGTGGCAGGAGTGGCACGCCGCCGCCTGGACGCCGAACTGGTACGCCGCAGCATGGCCCGCTCGCGCGAACACGCCGCGCAGCTGATCGCCGCGGGCCGGGTGACCGTGGGCGGCACCACCGCGACCAAGGCGGCCACCCAGGTCGAGACCAGCGCGGCCCTGGTGGTCCGCAAGGACGACAGCGACCCCGACTACGTCTCCCGGGGCGGCCACAAGCTGGCCGGCGCGCTGGCCGCCTTCCAGCCGCGCGGGCTGGCGGTCGAGGGCCGCCGAGCGCTGGACGCCGGCGCCTCCACCGGCGGGTTCACGGACGTGCTGCTGCGCTCGGGCGTGGCCCACGTGATGGCCGTGGACGTCGGTTACGGGCAGCTGGCCTGGTCGCTGCAGAGCGACGACCGGGTCACGGTCAAGGACCGTACGAACGTGCGCGAGCTGACGGTGGATCAGCTCGACGGGCTTCCGGTCGACCTGGTCGTCGGTGACCTGTCGTTCATCTCCATCGGTCTGGTGCTGCCGGCGCTGGTGCGCTGCTGCGCGCCGGACGCGGACCTGGTGCTGATGGTCAAGCCGCAGTTCGAGGTCGGCAAGGACCGGCTGGGCAGCGGCGGCGTGGTGCGCAGCGCGGAGCTGCGGGCCGAGGCCGTACGCGAGGTCGCGGCACAGGCGGCGAAGCTGGGACTGGGCGTTCTCGGGGTGACGGCGAGTCCGCTGCCGGGGCCGTCGGGGAACGTCGAGTACTTTCTGTGGCTGCGGGCGGGGGCACCGGCCCTCGACCCGGCGGATGTTGACCGTGCAGTGGCGGAGGGGCCGCAGTGACAGATTCATCGGGTACGGCGGGATCGGGTTCAGGGGTTTCGGGGGAAGGGCGGACGGTCTTCCTGCTCGCGCACACGGGACGGCCGGCGGCCATCCGCAGCGCCGAGCTGGTGGTGCAGGGTCTGCTGCGATGCGGGCTGGGTGTGCGCGTCATGGAGCACGAGGCGGTGGACCTGCCGCTGCCTCCCCAGGTGGAGCTGGTCACCGAGGCCACCCCGGGGGCCCTCGACGGCTGCGAGCTGCTCATCGTCCTCGGCGGGGACGGGACCCTGCTGCGGGGCGCGGAGTTCGCGCGCGCCTCGGGGGTGCCGATGCTGGGCGTGAACCTGGGCCGGGTGGGGTTCCTCGCCGAGGCCGAGCGCGATGACCTGGACAAGGTCGTGGACCGGGTGGTGGCGCGCTCGTACGAGGTCGAGGAGCGGATGACCCTCGACGTGATCGTGCGCACGAACGGCGATGTGGTCCACCGGGACTGGGCGCTGAACGAGGCCGCGGTCCAGAAGGTGTCCCCGGAGCGCATGCTGGAGGTGGTCCTGGAGATCGACGGGCGCCCGGTGACCGGCTTCGGCTGCGACGGGATCGTCTGCGCGACTCCGACGGGCTCCACGGCCTACGCCTTCTCAGCGGGCGGGCCGGTGGTCTGGCCGGAGGTGGAGGCGCTGCTGATGGTGCCGATCAGCGCGCACGCGCTGTTCGCGAAGCCGCTGGTGACCTCGCCGACGTCGGTGCTGGCGGTGGAGGTGCAGAACGGCACGCCGCACGGCGTGCTGTGGTGCGACGGGCGGCGCATGCTGGAGCTGCCCGCCGGAGCGCGGGTCGAGGTGCGGCGGGGGGCGGTGCCGGTGCGCCTCGCCCGGCTGCACCACGCGTCCTTCACCGACCGGCTCGTCGCCAAGTTCGCGCTGCCGGTGTCGGGTTGGCGAGGGGCGCCCCACTGAGGCGCAGCTCACACGTCTCTAATAGCACATCCGTTCGAACAACTCGGAACGGGTGACGTCACATGGCACCCATGAAACCTCGGTATCGTCGTCCCGTGCTTGAGGAGATGCGGATACGGTCGCTCGGGGTCATCGACGACGCGGTGGTCGAGCTGTCGCCCGGATTCACCGCGGTGACCGGCGAGACCGGCGCGGGCAAGACGATGGTCGTCACCAGCCTCGGGCTGCTGCTCGGCGGTCGCGCCGACCCGGCCCTGGTGCGGATCGGGGCCAAGGCCGCGGTGGTCGAGGGCCGCATCGTCATGCGCCCGGACGCCCCCGCTGCCGTACGCGCCGAGGAGGCCGGGGCCGAGCTCGACGACGGAGCCCTGCTGATCAGCCGGACCGTGTCCGCCGAGGGGCGCTCGCGCGCCCACGTCGGAGGCCGCTCCGTGCCCGTCGGCCTGCTCGGCGAGCTCGCCGACGACCTGGTCGCCGTACACGGGCAGACGGACCAGCAGGGGCTGCTGCGCCCCGCCCGGCAGCGGCAGGCGCTCGACCGGTACGCGGGCGACGCGGTCGCCGCGCCCCTCGCCAAGTACGCGGGGGCATACCGGAGGCTGCGCGCGATCTCGGCGGAGCTGGAGGAGATCACCACGCGCGCGCGAGAG
>NZ_JBSGZP010000284.1:0-8769 GCF_053611065.1 Streptomyces sp. NPDC054840 | reverse complement strand
AACAAACCACACCCCCCGATCCCCGAGGGGGGCCTTTCCGCGCCCCCCGCCCCACCACCGGCCCCACCCCCCAACCCCCCCCGGCCGGGGCGGGGGGTTCTTCGACACTGTGGGGCTAACAGGATTTGAACCTGTGGCCTCATCCTTATCAGGGATGCGCTCTAACCAACTGAGCTATAGCCCCATCCGCGCTGCGCGCTGACTCCTGAAGATTAGCGCACAGACCCGGTCAGGCCAAAATCCGTTGCCCGGGGGCGTCTGCGCAGGTCATCCGACCCGTCGCGGGCACCCGGACGGAGGGCCTACTCGTCCTCGGCGAGGGTGAGCTCCACACCGCCGACGAAGCCCGCAGACAGGTTGTAGATGAACGCGCCCAGCGTCGCCAGTGCCGTCGCCAGCACCACGTCGATCACCGCGATGACCGATGTGAAGATCAGAACGCGCGGCAGCGACAGGAACGACTGGAGGTCGAAGCCGTTGCCCTCGTTCGAACCGGTCGCCTCGCTGATCGTGCCGCCGACGGTCGAGAAGACGCCCATCGCGTCCATGACCATCCACAGCACGGCCGCCGCCACGATCGTGCAGATGCCGAGCGCGATCGACAGCAGGAAGCTGACCTTCATGACCGACCAGGGGTCGGCCTTGGCCACCCGCAGCCGCGCCTTGCGCGTGCGGGGGGCCGTACGGACCGCCGTGCGCGGCTTGCGCTGTGCGCCCGCTCCCGTACCGCCCTGCGCCGTCCCCGGGCCCGAGGGCGCCGGATAGGCCTGCGGCGGGTGGTACGGCTGTGCGGGCCTGTCCTGGCCGGCGTCCGCGCCGGCCGACTGCTCCGGCCCTCGGGTGTCCGTCACGGTTCCCCCCTGGGAGTCCGCGGCAGGGCCACGGGCACTGTTCGCTCCAGTCTTGGCCGGTCCGGCGCCCGTGGCTCCACTCACGACTTACTCCTCGTGCTCCCCGGCCGAGGGCTGCGTGCCCTCGGCGGCCTCGGCGACCTGTCCGTCGGCCACCTCGGTGTCGTTCTCGTCGGCCTCGACCTCGTCAGCTTCCTGACCGGCCTCGGCGTTACGGGCGATGCCGACCACGGCATCGCGCTTACCCAGGTTGATCAGCTGGACGCCCATGGTGTCACGCCCGGTCTCCCTGACTTCGTTGACGCGCGTACGAATCACACCACCGCCGAGCGTGATGGCGAGAATCTCGTCCGTCTCGTGGACCACGAGCGCCCCGACGAGCGATCCACGGTCCTCCACGATCTTGGCGGCCTTGATACCCAGACCGCCACGGCCCTGGACGCGGTACTCGTCGACCGGCGTCCGCTTGGCGTAGCCGCCGTCGGTCGCGGTGAAGACGAACGTACCCGGCCTCACAACGCTCATGGAGAGCAGTTCGTCACCTTCACGGAAACTCATGCCCTTCACACCCGAGGTGGCACGGCCCATCGGGCGCAGCGCCTCGTCGGTCGCCGTGAAGCGGATCGACTGCGCCTTCCTGCTGATCAGCAGCAGGTCGTCCTCGGCGGACACCAGCTCGGCGCCGATCAGCTCGTCGTCGCTGCCGTCCTCCGTCTCCCGGAGGTTGATCGCGATGACGCCGCCCGAGCGGGGCGAGTCGTAGTCCTTGAGCGCCGTCTTCTTCACCAGGCCGCCCTTGGTGGCCAGGATCAGGTACGGCGCCGCCTCGTAGTCACGGATCGCGAGGATCTGGGCGATCTTCTCGTCCGGCTGGAAGGCCAGCAGGTTCGCCACGTGCTGCCCGCGGGCGTCACGGCCGGCGTCCGGCAGCTCGTAGGCCTTGGACCGGTAGACCCGGCCCTTGTTCGTGAAGAACAGCAGCCAGTGGTGCGTCGTGGAGACGAAGAAGTGGTCGACCAGGTCGTCCTGCTTCAGCTTGGTGCCGCGCACGCCCTTGCCGCCGCGCTTCTGCGAGCGGTAGTCCTCGGTCTTGGTGCGCTTGACGTAACCGCCGTGCGTGATCGTGACGACGATGTCCTCTTCGGCGATCAGGTCCTCGATGGACATGTCACCGTCGAAGGGCACCAGCTTGGAACGCCGGTCGTCGCCGAACTTCTCGACGATCGCCGCCAGTTCCTCGCTGACGATGGTGCGCTGCCGCTGCTCGGAGGCCAGGATCGCGTTGTACTCGTTGATCTTGGCCTGAAGCTCGTCGTGCTCGGCGACGATCTTCTGGCGCTCCAGGGCCGCGAGGCGGCGGAGCTGCATCTCCAGGATCGCGTTCGCCTGGATCTCGTCGATCTCCAGGAGCCCCATCAGGCCCTCGCGCGCGATCTCGACCGTGTTGCTGCGCCGGATCAGCGCGATGACCTCGTCGATCGCGTCCAGTGCCTTGAGCAGACCGCGCAGGATGTGGGCGCGCTCCTCCGCCTTGCGCAGGCGGAACTTCGTACGCCGGACGACGACCTCGATCTGGTGCGTCACCCAGTGGCGGATGAAGGCGTCGATCGACAGCGTGCGCGGCACGCCGTCCACCAGCGCCAGCATGTTCGCGCCGAAGTTCGTCTGCAGCTCGGTGTGCTTGTAGAGGTTGTTCAGCACGACCTTGGCGACGGCGTCGCGCTTCAGCACGATCACCAGGCGCTGGCCGGTCCGCGACGAGGTCTCGTCACGGACGTCGGCGATGCCGCCGACCTTGCCGTCCTTCACCAGGTCGGCGATCTTCTGCGCGAGGTTGTCGGGGTTGGTCTGGTACGGGAGCTCCGTGACCACCAGGCACTGGCGGTTCTGGATCTCCTCGACCTCCACCACCGCCCGCATCGTGATGGAGCCGCGACCGGTCCGGTACGCCTCCTCGATGCCCTTGCGCCCCACGACCAGCGCGCCCGACGGGAAGTCAGGGCCCTTGATCCGCTCGATCAGCGCGTCCTGGAGCTCCTCGTGCGAGGCCTCCGGGTGCTCCAGCGCCCACTGCGCACCGGCCGCGACCTCGCGCAGGTTGTGCGGCGGGATGTTGGTCGCCATGCCGACCGCGATGCCGGCGCTGCCGTTGACCAGCAGGTTCGGGAAGCGCGCCGGGAGCACGGTGGGCTCCTGATTGCGGCCGTCGTAGTTGTCCTGGAAGTCGACGGTCTCCTCGTCGATGTCCCGGAGCATCTCCATGGCCTGCGGCATGAGCTTGCACTCGGTGTAGCGCATGGCGGCCGCGGGGTCGTTGCCCGGAGAGCCGAAGTTGCCGTTGCTGTCGACCAGCGGCATGCGCATCGACCACGGCTGGGCCAGGCGGACCAGGGCGTCGTAGATCGAGCTGTCACCGTGCGGGTGGTACGTGCCCATGACGTCACCGACGACGCGGGCGCACTTGTAGAAGCCCTTCTCGGGCCGGTAGCCGCCGTCGTACATCGCGTACAGCACGCGGCGGTGCACCGGCTTGAGGCCGTCGCGCACGTCCGGCAGGGCGCGCGAGACGATGACGGACATCGCGTAGTCGAGGTAGGAGCGCTGCATCTCCGTCTCGAGCCCGACGGGCTCGATGCGCATGACGGGCTGCTCCTCCGCGGGGTTCTCGGCGTTCTCTGCGGTGGGGGTGGTTTCGTCGGCCATTGCTGGTCAGAAGTCCTTTCAGGCGGCGGTCAGCGGAGCCGACTCAGATGTCGAGGAAGCGGACGTCCTTGGCGTTGCGCTGGATGAAGGAGCGCCGTGCCTCGACGTCCTCACCCATCAGCACCGAGAACAGGTCGTCGGCCTGCGCCGCGTCGTCCAGCGTGACCTGGCCGAGGACCCGGTGGTCCACGTCCATGGTGGTGACGCGCAGTTCCTCGGCGTTCATCTCGCCCAGACCCTTGAAGCGCTGGATCGAGTCTTCCTTGATCCGCTTGCCGTTCTGCTTGCCGAGCTCCACCAGCGCGTCCCGCTCGCGGTCCGAGTACGCGTACTCGAAGTCGTCCCGGCCCCACTTGATCTTGTAGAGCGGCGGGCGCGACAGGTACACGTGACCGGCCTCGACCAGCGGGCGCATGAAGCGGAAGAGGAAGGTCAGCAGCAAAGTGTTGATGTGCTGGCCGTCGACGTCGGCGTCCGCCATCAGAATGATCTTGTGATAGCGGAGCTTCTCGATGTCGAAGTCCTCGTGCACACCGGTACCGAAGGCGCTGATCAGCGCCTGGACCTCGGTGTTCTGGAGGATCTTGTCGATACGGGCCTTCTCGACGTTCAGGATCTTGCCGCGGATCGGCAGGATGGCCTGGTACATCGGGTTGCGGCCGGACTTCGCGGAGCCACCGGCCGAGTCACCCTCGACGATGAAGATCTCGCACTTGGTCGGGTCGTTCGACTGGCAGTCGGACAGCTTGCCCGGCAGCGAGGCGCTCTCCAGCAGACCCTTGCGACGGGTGAGGTCACGGGCCTTGCGGGCCGCGACGCGCGCCGTCGCCGCCTGGATCGACTTGCGGATGATGTCCGCGGCCTCGACCGGGTTGCGGTCGAACCAGTCGTTGAGGTGCTCGTGGACGACCTTCTGCACGAAGGTCTTGGCCTCCGTGTTGCCCAGCTTGGTCTTCGTCTGGCCCTCGAACTGGGGCTCGCCCAGCTTGATCGAGATGATCGCCGTCAGACCCTCGCGGATGTCCTCGCCGGCGAGGTTGTCGTCCTTCTCTCGCAGCAGCTTCTTGTCGCGCGCGTAACGGTTCACCAGACCCGTCAGGGCCGCACGGAAGCCTTCCTCGTGCGTACCGCCCTCGTGTGTGTGGATCGTGTTCGCGAAGGAGTAGACCCCCTCCGTGTACTGCGAGTTCCACTGCATCGCGATCTCGACCGAGAGCATGCGCTCCTTGTCCTCGGCCTCGACGTCGATGACGGTCGGGTGGATGAGCTCGCCCTTGCGCGAATTGAGGTACTTCACGAAGTCGACGATGCCGCCCTCGTAGTAGTACTTCACCGTGCGCGCGGGAGGCTCGACGGCGTCCGCGTCGGGGTCGTCCGCGCCGACCGTGGCCTTCGCCGACTCGCGCTCGTCGGTCAGCGTCAGGGTGAGGCCCTTGTTGAGGAAGGCCATCTCCTGGAAGCGGCGCGAGAGCGTCTCGAAGGAGTACTCGGTCGTCTCGAAGATGTCGCCGTCGGCCCAGAAGGTGACCGTGGTGCCGGTCTCGGCGGTCTCCTCGTTCTTGGCCAGCGGGGCCGTCGGCACGCCCAGCTTGTAGTCCTGGGTCCAGCGGTGGCCGTCCGTCTTGACCTCGACCGCGACCCTGGTGGACAGGGCGTTCACGACGGACACACCCACGCCGTGCAGACCGCCGGACACGGCGTAGCCGCCGCCGCCGAACTTGCCGCCCGCGTGCAGGACCGTCAGGACGACCTCGACGGCCGGCTTGCCCTCGGACGGAACGATGCCGACCGGGATACCGCGACCGTTGTCGACCACGCGCACCCCGCCGTCGGCGAGGATCGTCACGTCGATGGTGTCCGCGTGCCCGGCCAGCGCCTCGTCGACCGAGTTGTCGACGACCTCGTAGACGAGGTGGTGCAGACCACGCTCGCCCGTCGAGCCGATGTACATACCCGGCCGCTTGCGGACCGCGTCCAGGCCCTCGAGGACCTGGATCGCACTGGCGTCGTAATTCTTCTCGTTGGAGTCGCCGGAATCGGCCACGAAGCGCCCTTTCTGGCACAGCGCAGCCCGTTGCTCCGGGCCGGCAAGTGCGCCAGCGGAGCGGCCGCGTCGATCTGCGTTGTCTGCGTGATCCCGCGAACAGGCGGGATTTGCTCCAGTCTACCGGTACCACGGACACGAATGGGGGTTTGCCGGTACCTGAGTCCGCATGTGCCGCCCTGAACCTCCTCTCTCCGACTCCCCAACATCCGGGGAGGGGCTCAAAGAGGCTCACACGGGCATCCAGCGCTTCGGCCTGTCAACCTCCGGCTACCGTGAGGGACACCACCCGCCGGACCGCCTACTCACCCGTAGGTGTCGCCCGGGCCCTTGCTGCCCGGCGCCCGCCACGGCCCGTAGCCCTTGGGCCGGCCGCCGGGCCCCTGGACCTTGATCAGGCGTACGGTGCCCTGCCCCAGATCCGCGTTCAGCCGCGCGACCAGCTGCGGCGCCAGCAGCTTCAGCTGCGCCGCCCACGCCGAGGAATCGCACCGCACGACAAGCTCACGGTCCTCGTACCGTTCGGGTTCACAGTGGGCCGCGATCTCCGGACCGACGATCTCAGGCCAGCGCTCCATCACGCCCGCCACCGCCATCGGCATCTCCCAGCCGCGTTCGGTGCGCAGCCGGTCCAGCGCCGCCATGAGCGGCATCGGGTCCCGGCCGTCCGCGCGGGCTCCCGAGCGCAGCCCCGGCTGCTGGCGCTTCTTCCCGCCGACCGCGTTGCCCCGGGCCCGCGCCTGCTCGCGCGCCGCGGCGAGGGCCTGGCGCGCGAGGTCCACCCCGGAGAGCTCCGGAGTCCCGCGACCCTCCTGCGGGTCCTTGGCGTGCTCGTTCACAGCCGGGTCACCTCGCCGCCGGACACCCCGAACCGCGTTCCGACCAGCACCCCCGGGACGTCGTCGTCCACGGCCGCCGTCACCAGTACCTGCTCGCCCGGGGCCACCAGCTCCGCCAGCCGTTCCCGGCGCCGGGTGTCCAGTTCCGCGAACACGTCGTCAAGGATCAGCACCGGCTCGCTGCCCTCCGAGCGCAGCAGCTCGTAGGAGGCCAGCCGCAGCGCCAGCGCGTACGACCACGACTCTCCGTGGCTCGCGTACCCCTTCGCGGGCAGTTCCCCGAGCCGCAGCACCACGTCGTCGCGGTGCGGGCCCACGAGGGTCACACCCCGCTCGATCTCCTGCTTGCGCACCTCGGCCAGCGCGGCCAGCAGCACCTCGTAGAGGGCCTCGCGGGTGCGCGCCGCACCATTGTCCACCGGCTCGCCGGCCGAGGACCTGTACGCCAGGCCCAGCGGTCCGCCGCCGGGTGCGAGCTGCTCGTAGGCCTTGTCCGCCAGCGGCAGCAGGGTCGCGATCAGGTCCAGCCGCTGGGCGAGCAGCTCCGCGCCCACGCGCGCGAGGTGCTGGTCCCACACGTCGAGGGTGGAGAGGTCCAGGGAGCGGCCGCCGTGCCGGCGGGCCATCGCGGCCGACTTCAGGAGGGTGTTGCGCTGCTTGAGCACCCGCTCGTAGTCGGAGCGGACGGCGGCCATCCGCGGCGAGCGCGCCGTGACCAGCTCGTCCAGGAACCGGCGCCGCTCGCCCGGGTCGCCCTTGACCAGGGCCAGGTCCTCCGGTGCGAACAGCACCGTTCGTATGATCCCCAGCACGTCCCGCGGCTTGACCTGCGAGGAACGGTTGATCCGGGCCCGGTTCGCCCGGCCGGGATTGAGCTCCAGCTCGACCAGCTGCTGCCGCTCGCCCTGGGTGACGGCAGCCCTGATGATCGCGCGGTCCGCGCCCATCCGCACGAGCGGGGCGTCCGAGGAGACCCGGTGGCTGCCGAGGGTCGCGAGGTAGCCGATCGCCTCGACGAGGTTGGTCTTCCCCTGGCCGTTGGGGCCCACGAAAGCGGTGACGCCCGGGTCGAGGGGAACCTCGGCCCGGGCGTACGAGCGGAAGTCGGCCAATGAGAGATGCGAAACGTGCATACGGCGCCGACCTCCCCCGGCTTCCCACCACTCGCTGTGGTGCTGTGCTGCTGATGTACCCATGGACCGCTGGGCCTCTGGGCCTCAGGGCTGCGAAGTGCTACTTCTTCTCGACCGCGTGGCCGCCGAACTGGTTGCGCAGGGCGGCGATCATCTTCATCTGCGGGGAGTCGTCCTGCCGCGAGGCGAAGCGCGCGAACAGCGACGCGGTGATCGCGGGCAGCGGTACGGCGTTGTCGATCGCCGCCTCCACCGTCCAGCGTCCCTCGCCGGAGTCCTGGGCGAAGCCGCGCAGCTGCTCCAGGTGCTCGTCCTCGTCGAGGGCGTTCACGGCCAGGTCCAGCAGCCAGGAGCGGATGACGGTGCCCTCCTGCCAGGAGCGGAAGACCTCGCGGACGTCGGTGACCGAATCCACCTTCTCCAGGAGCTCCCAGCCCTCGGCGTAGGCCTGCATCATGGCGTACTCGATACCGTTGTGGACCATCTTCGCGAAGTGGCCCGCGCCGACCTTGCCGGCGTGCACCGCGCCGAACTCGCCCTCGGGCTTGAGGGCGTCGAAGACCGGCTGCACACGGGCCACGTCCTCGGCGGCGCCGCCGTACATGAGCGCGTAGCCGTTCTCCAGGCCCCAGACGCCACCGGAGACACCGCAGTCGACGAAGCCGATGCCCTTGGCCTTCAGCTCCTCGGCGTGCTTCTCGTCGTCGGTCCAGCGGGAGTTCCCGCCGTCGACGACGACGTCACCGGGCGACAGGAGCTCGGCGAGCTCGTCGACCGTGGACTGGGTGGCCGCACCGGCCGGGACCATGACCCATACGACGCGGGGGGCCTGCAGGCTGTCCACAAGTTCCTGCAGGCTGTGGACATCCGCGAGGTCCGGGTTGCGGTCGTATCCGATGACGGTGTGGCCTGCGCGGCGGATGCGCTCGCGCATGTTGCCGCCCATCTTGCCGAGACCGACGAGACCAAGCTCCATCAGGTGGTTCCTTAAGCGTTGTGGCCGTCTTTGCCGGGGCTGCCCCGGCTTTGTCCTCACCGGACGCGCAGGGGGTCGCCCACCGGATCCGAGCCTACGCCGGGCCGTGGCGGCGGACCCTGCGGGCGCTCCAACGCGGCCGCTCCTGCTTTCCGGGCTTTCCCCTGCGGCTTCCCCGGCCTGTGGACGACGACGTCGGGCCCGGTCCCGCTGCGTGCGAGAC
>NZ_JBSGZP010000283.1:0-8796 GCF_053611065.1 Streptomyces sp. NPDC054840 | reverse complement strand
TTCTACGACACCAGGATGGGGATGAGCAGAGCCACACAGGCGATCAGGCTCCACAGCGCGGGGGCCGCGCTCAGCGTCTGCTCGCGACGTGCCGCCGCCCGGGCTGCGGCCGCCTCACTGCGCGTCAGGTGCCATGGGCCGACCCGCTCCTCCAGCCGCTGGTACAGCAGGCCGAGCACGGCGCCGTAGGCGAGGTGGCCGACCAGAGAGGGAAAGGCCAAGGCGAGCCGGGCTCCGCTCCACCGGGGCTCGGCGCCGAGCAGGAGGGGGAGCAGCGTCAGGTTGCCCAGGACCCACCAGAGGAAGCCGTAGGACACACCCCAGCCGATCCCCGAGGCGGGGTCGAAGCTGCGGCGGCGGAAGAAGACCGCGTAGGTGACGCCGACGACCTGGGAGATCAGCAGGTGGATGACGAGGCCCACGACTGCGGACTCCGAGCCGACGAGGGCGGCGACGACCGGCAGGAATCCGACGGCGATCATGACACCGGTGAAGATCACGCCGCCTGCCAGCCCGGCGATGACGCCGTGCCAGATCGAGATCACCCGTCCACCGGCGAGGCGCCCCTCGAAGGCGTGTCGTACGTCGTCGGAGAACACCGCCCGCGACAGGCCGCCGAGCCAGCAGGTGAGCAGGGCCGTACCGGAACCGAGCAGCAGATAGCCGGGCAGCGACGCCACGGCGGCGCGCACCGCGGCCGGCGCCCAGTCGAGCCCGCGGGCATCGAGCAGCGGCGCGATCGTCACCGCCGCGAGCACCCACCACGCGAATCCGAAGGCGGCGCCGCGGACGAGGGCCGGTCCCGTGCCCTCGTCTCGGTCGCCGAAGACCACCGCGTAGGAAACGCCGACCAGTACGCCGACGATCAGCCCGTTCCAGCCGAGCCCGAGCACCAGGGCGGCGAGCAACCCGGCGGTCGACGCGCGCACCACCAGGCCCGGCCTGAACTGCCGCTCCCCGCCCCGCAGCAGTGCGAGTGCGGCAGCCGTGACCGCTCCGTAGGCCAGGTGACCGAGCAGACTGGGGATCAGCGCCTGCGCCGTCGCCACGTCCCAGGCCACCGGCCTGCCCAGCAGGACCGGCAGCAGCGTCAGCGGCCCGAGGAACCACCACAGCACGCCGTACACGAGTCCCCGGAACAACAGCTC
Organism: Streptomyces sp. NPDC054840; assembly: GCF_053611065.1. Classification (NCBI taxonomy): domain Bacteria; kingdom Bacillati; phylum Actinomycetota; class Actinomycetes; order Kitasatosporales; family Streptomycetaceae; genus Streptomyces; species Streptomyces sp. NPDC054840. Next base: position 7,648 of record NZ_JBSGZP010000283.1, on the reverse strand, counting down.
GGCCTGGCCGGCCACGAGCACGCCGAAGACGCTCCCGATGATCGCCGCGATCAGCAGGTGGACAGCGAAACCCACGACGGGCACGTCGGTTCTGACGAGCGCCGCAACGGTGGGCAGGTAGCCGATCAGCGCCATCACCCCGCCGAAGACCAGCCCTCCCGCGAGGCCTGCGAGGGCTCCCGCCCCGGCACTACGGAATCCGGCGTCACGCATGGCGGTCATCCTTGGTGGAGAGGGCGATGTCCCTGGGGAAGACCAGGTCGAGGGTCCAGTCGGCGAGCACGCGCAGCCGTTTCTCCGCACTGGGCAGCTTGCTCAGGTAGATCGATCGCCACAGAACCCAGGCGAGGAAGCCGGAGACCTGCCGCCCGAGGATCTCGCCGGCCGCCGTGCGGTGCCCGAGCGACACCAGCACGCCGAGGCCGCCGAAGCGGAACGGGACGGGCGCGCGTCCGCCGAGGACCGCGGCGATGTTCCGCGCCGCCGCCCTGCCTTCGCGGATCGCGTGCTGCGCCGTCGGAGGGTAGACCCCGCCCGCCGGGTCGGGGATCCTCGCGCAGTCGCCCAGCGCCCACAGGCCCGGTACACCGGGGACCTGCATAGTGGCATCCACGGTGAGCGGCCGCTGCATGACCTGCTGCACCAGCGGGTTCGGCCGGTTGCCCGCCGTCCAGGCCAGGGTGCGCGTAGGCATGGTCTCGCCGGAGTCGAGCCTGATGTCCTCGGCACTGGCCCCGGCCACGCGCGCACCGAGCCGGAACTCGATGCCGCGACTGCCGAGTTTGCGCTGCGCGTACAGGCCGAGCCGCGGCGAAAGCTCCGGCAGCAGCCGCTCCCCCGCGTGCACGATCACGAACCTGGGCCGCGCCCCGTGCAGCCGCGGATAGAGGTGGAGCACGTCGTGCACCAGGTCGAAGAGCTCCGCGACGAGTTCCGTCCCGGCGAACCCGCCGCCTGCCACCACGAACGTCAACAGTCTGGCCTGTTCGGCCGGGTCGGGTTCCAGGTCGGCCCGCTCCAGCGCGCCGAGCACCTGGTCGCGCAACCGGGTGGCGTCCTCGACGGACTTCAGCGGGAAGGCGTGCTCGCCCACTCCCGGCAGGTCGAAGAAGTGCGGTACCGCGCCGACCGCCAGGACCAGGTGGTCGTACGGGACACGGAGCATCCCGTCCTTGCCCGCGGAGACGTACGCGTTCCGTGTCTTCGTGTCGATCGAGGCCACACGCCCGTGCAGGAAGGACGCGTGGTCGAGCCCGGCACGTGCCGGGGCGCTCACGTGCCTGGCCTCCACGGTGCTCGAGGCGACGCCGACGAGCAGCGGGGTGAACAGCAGGGAGTTCGAGTCGCCTATCAGCGTCACATGCGCGTCGAGCCCGCGAGCGACCTGGCGGTCCAGTTCACGCGCGGCACCAACCCCGCCGAAGCCACCACCGACGATCACCACGTGGGGTTTGGCCCGCTGCGGTGCCGGCCGGGGCGGGCGCCAGGCTGAAAGGGCGTGGAAGGCGAGCCCGGCCACTGTGCCGAGCAGAGCGGCGCCGACGAGGTCGGGGAAGCGCGACACCGCCAGCGAGATCGTCCATGACGGAGTCTGTCCCGCCAGCGCGGGAGCGAGGGTGAGTGTCCAGGCCACCCAGTCGAGCAGGCCGACGAGCAGACCGACGGAGAACGCCGAACCGCTGCTCTGCCTGTGGTCACCGAAGAGGAGACCCAGTACGGCTCCGAGTACCACGACGTGCGCGGCCCACGGGATCCACGGCGGATTCGTCACGACGGCGACGATCGCGCCACCGGGCAGTCCGGCGATGATGCCGAACAAGAGTCTTCTGAACAGAGTCATGCATGTCAGAGCAGACACGCCGTGCGAGCGTTACACGCCCCTGGGGCGCGAAGAGCGCCGGGGAGGGGGGATCACTGCCGCTGCCAGTCCCTGAACGCGGTGAGCAGTTGGGCTCTGGCGGCCGGAGAGACGCCGTCCGGGGTCAGTTCGCCCGTTGTGGCGATGGTCTGCCGGAACTGATCGAGGTAGCTCTCGCACCCGTCGCACTGCGCCAGGTGGTCGACGAAGCGCCGCTCGTCGCCCTCGGGCAGGGCGCCCTCCAGGAACTCGGTCACCAGTTCAACGAAGTCAACGCAGTCCACGGTCGTTCCCTCCCACCGCGACGTCATGTGCACCGGACAAGTAGTCCTCCAGCTTACGGCGCAGGATGGCCCGGGCCCGATGGAGGAGCACGCGCTGGTTTCCGGGCGTGATGTCCAGCAGGGAACAGACCTCCTCCGAGCCGTATCCCTCGACGTCGCGCAGTGTGACCACCGTGCGTAGTCGGGGCGGGAGTTCGTCGAGCGCCCGTGCGATCAACTCGCGCACTTCGCCCCGCAGCACGTGGTCCTCGGGAACATGCTGGTGGCGCGGTTCCTGCCCGACAACCCAGTGCCCGGGGTACTGCTCGTCGGGGCCGCGGAACCGTGAGGCGTCCACCGTGGGCCCTTCTTCCTCCGGCAACAGGCTGGCGAAGGGAACGGTCCTGCTCTCCTTCGTACCGCGCGCCTTGGCCGTGTTGACCAGGATCCGGTACACCCATGTCTTCAGGGACGAACGGCCTTCGAAGTCTCTGATCCCCCTGATGACCGCCAGCCATGTGTCCTGGACGGCTTCCTCCGCGGACGCCTTGGTCGACACGAACGACATGGCCAGCCGGACCATGCCACCCGACCAGGTGTCCAGCACCAGGGCGAACGTCTGCTCGTCGCCGTCACGCAGCCGCTGGACCAGGACCTCGTCCGGCGGCAGTTCGCGCACGCCCTCCATTCGCTTCTCCCCTTATTACCGGCCGTCAACTGGGAGGGTCAGCTTAGGGCAGCTCGGTGAACCGGAACGCCGCCGACGCCTTCGTTCACCTCACGGTAAGAACCTTCAGACCGAGGCGATCGGACTCTCGGTGGGTTCGTCAGCTTCGCCGCGCGGCACGGAAGGCACCACGCAGTTGGTCGCGCGCTCCAAGGGACAGGCTCGTACCGGGCAACTCCCGCGGCAGCTCGCCCAGGATCGTGATGGTCTGCCTGAACTGGTCGAGACTGGCCTCACAGCCCTCGCACCTCGCCAGGTGCGCGAGGCAGTCGAGCTCGGTCGGCTCGTCCATGGCGCCATCGAGAAAGCTGGTCACCAGCTCGACGAATTCATCGCAGTTCATGACACCTGCCTGATCTCGCGCACTGGACGGTCGCCCAGAGTACCCAAGGACGGGCGGAGGGAACGACCCGTGGGCCCACGATGACCCGGCCGCGCAACCGCTCCCTCCGGCTGAGGGAGACACCGCCGTCACCGCCAGCGCCCCGCCCCCGGCACGCGCGGCCACAGCCGCCGCAGGTCGCGGGCGGCCCACTCGGCCAGCACCGTCGGGTCGTTCGCGGTCCACTGGCGCGCCGTACCGAGCGCCTCAACGCCTTGGTCCTAGAGGTGCGTCGTCGGCCCGACTGGTCGACCTTCCGGAGCGAGCAGGCCTTCGGAACCCTCGCCGGCCGGCTGGCTGCCCTGGGCTTGATCGACCGCAGGCCGGGTGTCGACCGACGCATCGAGCACTACCTCACCCCCTCCGGCGAAGACGTCCTGAACGCAGGGCACCGGATCTCCGACGATGTCCTCACCTCGTGTTACTCGAACCTGTCCCCGGCCGACCGCACCACGCTCCTCGACCTGCTCCATCGCATCGACGGTGCGTGGCCGGAACGGCTTGGAAAGCTGTCGTGGTTGCCGATCACCGGCGTCGGCGACCGGCCCCCGGGGCCCTCCCGTCTCAGGTGCCAGTCGGCACACAGACCGGTTGGAGTGACCCAATCGGGGCAAAGGCACGCCCCGCGTTGGTCAATGGAGGGGACGGGACTGATGTAACGCTTCCTCGTCGGGCACCCTGGGGCGGACCAGGGGTTATGGAGGCGTCATGCCGGAACAGGATGGCTCGGAGGTACGCCTGCGCGCGATGGAAGAGGCTCTCGAGCGGATCGGGACGTCCTTCGACGAGCCGGCGACCTGGCAGGAGCTGGCGGGATTCGTGTTCCGGACCCTGTGCGACGCCGCGGCTGTGGATTTGATCGGCCACGGCGGCAGGACTGAACGTGTGGCCGTGGCCGGCGCGACGGACCTCCTGGAGAGCCTCGTCACCGAGGCCCTCCCCGCAGTCCGGGCTCTGGACGAGGGACATCCCCTACATGCGTATACCGGCGGTGGTACGGGAAGATCCGTGTACCTCGTCTCAGTGCCGCTGATCAGCCGAGGCGAGCTCTACGGCAGGCTCCTCGCGGTCCGGACACACGGTGACTTCACCGACCATGAGACAGCAACGCTGCACTTCGCAGCACGTCTCGCAGGCGTGCACATCGCACACGCGAGGCGCCTGGCGGCGACCGAGAAGATCGCACTCGACCTGCAACGCGCCCTGCTCGCCGAACCGGGCCGACCGCACCCGAATCTAGAGGTCGCCAGCCGCTACCTGCCCGTCGGACCCCGCGCCCTCGTCGGCGGCGACTGGTTCGAGACCGTGCGGCTGCACTTCGGCCGAACCCTGCTGGTGGTCGGGGACGTCATGGGCCACGGCCTGGAGGCCGCCGTCGACATGAACGCCTACCGCTCCCTCCTGCGCGACGTCGCCTCCACTGATCTCGCCCCCCACCGCGTGCTGCGCCAGCTCGACGCCTTGGCCGCGGCGGACGCCGACCGTCGCCCCGCGACCTGCCTCATCGTCCGTGTCGATCCCGCGCGCGGATCGGCCGTGTACGCCAGTGCCGGCCATCTGCCCCCCGCCGCCTTCACCGCCGACGGCCCGGGCGAACTGCTGAGGGTTCCCGTCGGCCCTCCGCTGGGCACCGGCATCGGCGGATACGAAGCCGTCGCCCTGCCGATCACGGCCGGTCAGACCATTCTGCTCTACACGGACGGTCTCGTAGAACGCCGCGGCGAGGACATCGACACCTCCCTGGGCCGGCTCGCGGCGCTCCGCATGGCCACCGGAGCAGGAGTCTCGGATGTCGTGGACGCGGTCTGCAACGGACTCGACGCACAGCACGCCGAAGACGACGTCGCCGTCCTCGCCGCCCGCCTCCGACCTCGGTCACCCCACGACCCCACCAGCGATGCCCCTCACACTGCCGGGCCTCCGTCATAGCGTCCGCGCAGCACCGGGCTGTGGACTTCCGGGACTTCCTCGACGACATCGACCGCCGGACCGATCCCGGCCTGGCGGTCCACGTCATCTGCGATAGCCTTCCCGCCCGCAAGGCACCGGCGTGTCGGCGGGCGGACGAACGTGACGTCGGTGCGGTCCTTGACCTGCTTGCGTCCAGCACGGCAGGGACGGACGGTCGGTCGTGCCCCATCCTCCGGCCCACGCCACCCCACGGCCCGGGACGCGGCGTAGTGGGGCTTCCTTCACCCGCCCGTGCATGAGAACCAGGCAGGCCCGACACGGCCGACTTCCTCGGGGCAACGGCTGGACGGTTCGGCAGCACCCGACCGGCATAGGCGGCCTGTTGGGGGCAGGCACTGGGGCCGGATCCCGCTCGGCACACCGGGGCCGACCCGTGGGCGGTCTCCGCGACCGCCGCGTGCGCGCTGGAGTGCTTCACTGGCGCCGACTCGGAGCGGGTGCCGAAGAAGGTGCCTGTACCGACCCGGCACATCGTGCTTTGCTCCCTCCCACGTGGAAGCCCACATGGAAGCAGCTCGGCATCATCTCCGGCGTGAACGCGGTACGCCGGAGGTGTGGCCGTGGCCGCTCACCAGTGTCAGGTGGAGATGTCTTCGAGGAGATCGCCGACCTCGGGATCCGGCAGTGCGCGAGCGACGTCTGCCTGGGAGACGATGCCCACCAGCACGTGGCCGTCGATGACGGGAAGACGACGCACCTTGTGCCGGCTCATAATGCGCAGGATCTCGTCAGCCGTGTCGTCGGCGCCGACCGTCACCACCTCTCCATGTACCAATTCCCCGGCTTTGACCTGAGCGGGGTCCTTCTGAGCTCCGAGGACCTTCACGACGATGTCGCGGTCGGTGAGCATTCCTTTGAGTTTTTCGTCGGCGCCGCAGACAGGAAGGGACCCGACGCCCAATTCCGTCATCCTCTCCGCCGCAACCTGCACGGATTCGTTGGCGCCGACACAGGTGACGTCCGGGGTCATGATCATGCGCGCGGTGATCACGCCAGGGTCGTCCTCCCGTCCATCCGGCCGAGGCGTGGCCTCGGTGCCAGTAGCTGTGCCGGCGGGTTCCGAGAGGACACCGCCGTCGTGCCGCAGGACGGCGTATCCAAGGCCGATGCCGGCGGCGACCGGCCAGGCCAGTACGTCGGCGGCTGCAAGTACTCCCAGGCCCAGGTAGAGCGGGAGGCCTTTCTTCGCCGGGAGTACCTGCCTGGCGGCGGCGACGGGCAGCATGGCGGCGTTCATTGCCTCGCTCGCCACCTTGCCGAGGGATGGCACGGTGAATGTGACCGTGCGCTGCTGGGGCGCGGAGGAGTCCGAGCCGGGTTGGGATGAGGCATTCATCGACTGGTCGTTCGGCATGCCGGCTGCAGTCGCGTGGGAGGTCACGGCAATCGCCTCGCTTGCTTCGATGAGACAGCTCCTCCTCTTCGTTTATCCGGTTTGAGGGTGTTTATAGCTGCCTTGGTCGGTGGCGGGGGTGCACGGTGTTCCCACGGACGCCATGGACGGCGGGGCCCGCAGGGAGGCCGGGCCGAGGTGATCGCCGCGACGAGAGTGCGCTGCGGCGCGGGCACGGGCCGGTGTGTTTCCGATAGGCCTATCTCGCGTGGCTCCTCCTTCCGGCGTCGATCAGACTGCCTGTGAAGGTTGATGCGTACACCGCTCTGATGCGAGGAGGACGGTCCATGCCGCCGGAGCCCGCCTCTCCGCCGTGGGCGCCGCCCTTCCTGCGCCCGATCCTCACGGAGGCCGCCTCCTGTGTGACCGCAGGCGCACGAGTTCTGCGGGAAGCGGCACAGAAGCTGCTCGATGGGCCTGGCCGGGATGTGACGTGGACGTCGGGGCGGTGCTACGTCGCTGTGTCCGGAGTGCACGGTGCTGGGGGCTGCGCCGTTGCAGGTCGGGTGCGCCGGGCCTTGGAAGATCATCCGGGAGTGTTGTGGGCGCGGGTGAACGCGCCCATGGAACGGGTGATCATCGCTGTCGCGTCGCCGGCTCCGCCGCAGAGCGAACTGGTCGCGCTGGTGAAGGCGGCCGAGGGCGAGCACACCGCCGATGCGCAGGCGTTCGACGCGTGGCAGCCCGAGCCGCATCACCCCGCCGAAGGTCCGCCGTACCCGGCTGTGCCGGCGCTGGTGGCGGACACCCTGGGACTTGCGCTGGTGACGCTTCGGCGGCTCGCTCCGTTCGGGCTGCCGCCGGAGATCGCCGCCGCCATCGACGCCGTTCGCTACCACCCGCGGCTTCGGCACCTGGTCGAGGACGCCGGAACCGATGAGCACTCCGACTCGCTGCTGCCGGTGGTCGGCGCCCTGGTGCAGGGCCTGGCGACCGGCGGCGGAGGGCTCGCCCTTGACGTGCTGCAGCGTCTGGCGGTGTGGCGGGAGGCGAACGCTGAGAACGCGGCATGGCGTGAGGGTGAATCCAGGCTGGTCCGCGGCCCCGATGAGGC
>NZ_JBSGZP010000282.1:0-8814 GCF_053611065.1 Streptomyces sp. NPDC054840 | reverse complement strand
GGCCGGACTGACCCGGCTGACGGCAGCCGCCGTCACCACCTCGGCGCGGGGCGTCCCGGCCGTCACCGAGCCGCACAAAATCGCCCGCTGGCAGTGGTTCGCCCCCGCCGAGATCCCTTCGTCCCTCTACGCCCCGTCGGCGGCCGTGCTGCGCGCCTGGCGCCCGGACCTCACCACGCTGCCGCCCGTCACCTCGTACGACTACCGCGTCTCGGGCCCGGCACCGAGCGCCTGAGCAGCTGCCCCGCTGCCGATCAGGAGGTGGCCGTCAGGACCGTCACGACGGTCACCGCCACCATCGCGGCCTGCATGTCTTGGATGGCGGCCCGGACGCTCGCGGCCGCCCACCGGCCGGCGGCCATCTCCGCCATCCGGGCCGTCACTTCCTCGGGCTGCCGGCCGGGGAAGGCGAGCCGGTGCAGCTTGGCCGAGTGGATCAGGGCGATGAGCCCGGCCGTGCGCTCGTCCGGCTCGGCGCCGTCGAGGACTACTTCGCGGAGCCGCTCGCGCAGGGCGCTCTCGACGGTGCCGTCCGCCTCCGGGTAGCGGCGCTGCGGGAACACCCCGAACACCTTGTGCACCTGGGCCACCACCAGCCCGCGCTCACCCAGCCTCTCCAGGGCGGCGCCGACCGCCTTGGGCTGGTCCTTCGTCAGCCAGTCCGTCACCCGGCGCTTGCCGCGCCCCCGCAGCCAGACCTCCAGCAACCGGATCCGGCCGTCGAGCAGTTCTTCGCCCGTCGGCTCGGTGCTGCTGAGTTCCAGGTACTTGCCCGACACCGACACCCGCTCCGCCAGGACGAGTTCGAGCAGGAGCGCTCCCGCCACGGCCCACCCCGCCGACTGGCGCTGCCGTGCCGCCCCGGACTCGTCGTCCAGGGACAGCAGCATGATCTCCTCGGCCAGTGTGATCCTCACGAGCGCCCCCGTCGTCCGTCGGCCGGTCCGGCTGTCCCACCGCTTCGAAGGGGATGACGACGGACGGCACCACGAGGTTCCGTTCCGGGGCCCGGTCTACCGCCGCACCACACTCTTTGGCGCGAAGTTGCCCTCCCTCAGGTCCTCCGCGAGCAACCGCTTGGCGATCGCGTCCGCCGCGACCCGCAGTTCGGCGCTCCGCGGTCGCCCCCGGTCCCTCTCCAACCGGTCCTTGAGCCATTCGGCCCACGCCTTCGAGATCACGTCGGCCTCCCGCTGCCCGGCCGCGGTGAGGGTGAAGTAGCTGTCCTCGCGGCTGAGGAAGCCCTCGTCCACCATCCGCTCGAAGACGGGGACCAGCACCTCCGGCGGCAGGGACCGGCGGCCGGCGATCAGCCCGAGGCCGGCGTGGCCGATGGTCCGGGTCATCAGGTCCACCTGCATCACCGCCCAGGCGCCCGCTATGTCCAGCCGGGTGTCGGAGTCTTCGACGATCCCCCGCGCCGTGTCCGCGCCCATGTTCCGTACGAGCTTGCCGACGGCCAGCTCCAGCAGCTTGGCCGAATCCCCCGAGGCCGTGGCCGGTGAGCCGAACCCGTCACCCATGTCCGTGGATCCGGCCCGGGCGCTGTCGCGCAGCCGCACCTCCTGGAGGAAGAGCGCCACGACGAAGCCGAACGCGGCGACCGGAACGGTGTAGAGGAACACGGTCTGCAGGGCCTGCGCGTACGCCTCGATCACCGGGGCCGCGGCCTCCGGGGCGAGCCGGTGCACCCCCTCCGGGGTGGACGCCGCGCCGGCCAGCTGCGCCGGATCCTGGCCGGTGAGCCGCGCCGCCTCCCCGTACGCCTTCTCCAGTCCGGGCCCCAACTGGTTCGCGTAGATCGTCCCGAAGACCGCCGTCCCGAAGGCGCTGCCGAGCGTACGGAAGAAGGTGACGCCCGAGGTCGCGGTGCCGAGGTCGGCGTAGTCGACCGTGTTCTGCACGGCGATGGTCAGCACTTGCATGGACAGGCCGATGCCCGTGCCGAGCACGAACATGTACAGCGATTCCAGCAGGGTGCTGGTCCCGGGCCCCATCAGTGACAGCAGGTACAGGCCGACGCCCATGACCGCGTTTCCCACGATCGGGAAACGCCGGCGGGGGCAGTGGTCACCCTCGCACTGTCACAGCGCGCCCGCCGCGGCGCATGCGGCACTGAGCCGTACGGGCGATGCGCGCGCCGGGATCAGCGCAGGTAGGCGAGGCCCTCGTGCTCCGCCGAGTACCCGTCGAGCAGCCGCCGGGCCACGCCCACCGAGTCGACCAGCGGATGGAGCGCGAAGGCCTTGACCGCGTCCGCCCGCGAACCGCTCGCGGCCGCCGCCAGGATCTCCCGCTCGACCGCCTTGACCGCCGTCACCAGCCCCACCGCGTGCAGCGGCAGCTGCTCGACGCCCACCGGGTGGGCGCCGTTCGCGTCGACCAGGCAGGGCACCTCGATGACGGCCTCGGCGTCGAGGACGGACAGCGTCGCCCTGTTCCGGACGTTCAGGATCAGCGTGGCCCGCTCATCCCGGGCGATGGCCCGCATCAGCGCGAGCGCGACCTTCTCGTAGCCACCGGATTCGAGGTCGCTCCCGTCGCGGGCGGGAGCACCCGCCGCCTCGCGGTTCTCGGCCATGTACGTGGCCTCGCGCTCGGCCCGGGTACGGTCCCAGGCGGCCAGCGCCGCCCCGGCCGGCGCGTCGGCCCGGCCGGCTTCGGCGTAGAAGCCGCGCTGCTGGTCGCGCAGGAAGGCCCCGCGCGTCTGCTCGGCCTCCTGGTACGCCCGTACGGTGTCACGGTTGAAGTAGTAGTAGTGCAGGTACTCGTTGGGGATCGCGCCGAGCGAGCGCAGCCATTCGGCCCCGAAGAGCCGGCCCTCCTCGAAGGACTCCAGGGCCTCGGTGTCGGCCAGCAGCCGGGGCAGCTCGTCGCGGCCGCCGATGCGCAGTCCGCGCACCCAGCCCAGGTGGTTGAGGCCGACGTAGTCGATCCAGGCCTCCTGCGGGCGGGCGCCCAGCAGCCGGGCGATGCGACGGCCCAGACCCACGGGGGAATCGCAGATGCCGATCACCCGCTCGCCGAGCTCCTCGGCCATGGCCTCGGTGACCAGCCCGGCCGGGTTGGTGAAGTTGATGACCCATGCCTCGGGGGCGCCGCGGGCGATCCTGCGGGCGATCGCCCGCGCCACCGGCACGGTCCGCAGGCCGTACGCGATCCCGCCCGCACCCACCGTCTCCTGGCCGAGAACCCCCTCGGCCAAGGCGATCCGCTCGTCGGCGGCACGCCCGTCCAGGCCACCGACGCGGATGGCGGAGAAGACGAAATCGGCCCCGCGCAGGGCCTCGTCGAGGTCACCGGTGACCGTCACGGCCGGGGCGTCCACCGCCGGGTCGGCCGCCGAAGCGGCCGCGGCCTGGTCGCGGAGCACCCGGGCCATGGCGTTGAGCCGTGCCGGGTCCGTGTCGTACAGCGTCACGTGGGACACCCTGCCCTCGGCGCGGTCGCCGAGCAGCGCTCCGTAGACGAGCGGTACCCGGAAGCCGCCCCCGCCGAGGATCGTCAGCCGCACGCGCCTACCGCCTTTCGCCAGTGCAGATCCCGTCGCCGAAGCCGCCACCGTGACGGCCGATGCCACGATCGATTACACGATCGGTGACACGACCGGTGACGCGGAAGCGACGGCACACGTCCGTGGGCACCAGTCTGCCCCGGTCGGTCACTCCACCGGCGACGGCACGGCGCGCAGCCTCACGCCCTGCAGCTGTGTGAAGCCGCCGCCGCTGCGGACGGGGCCCCTCGGTGCGCCCGTGGGCGTCGACAGGATCAGGGTGATCCGGGTCAGCCCCATCTCGCCCAGCATCCGACTGGTCTCGGCCACCATCCGGCACCGCACCAGCCCCCACCGCGAGTCGGGGTGACGCACGGTGCGCACCGCCCCGTCGAGCTCGGCGGCGTCGGTGCCGTGCGTGCTCAGCCAGTGCGGCACCCCGTACCGGTAGGCCGCCTCCATGAACGGGTCACGGGCCACCTCCTGGCGGATGCTGCGCAGCCCCTCGTCCTCGGGAGCCCCGGACAGCGCGGTCGCGAACTGGGCCAGCAGCGGTACGCACCAGGCCGGTTCGTGGTCCTCCAGCACGGCCGCCGCGTCCGGGTGGAACAGCACGAAGCGCAGGAAGTTGTCGTCCGGCAGGGCCGTCGGGTGCGGCCGTACGGACTGGAAGAGCTGGTCGAAGGCCGAGTTCGTCAGGGCCACGTCCCAGCGGTGATCCACCAGGAAGCTCGGGTAGGGCACGGACTCCATGAGGGCCGCGTAGTCGCACAGGTAGTCACGCTGCGCCGGGTCGTCGGGCAGCCGGTTCTCCTCGGCGGCCCGCCACGTGGGCGGCGGATCGCGGTCGACCATGACGCGGAACAGCCAGAAGCACTGCCGCTCGCTCATCTCCAAGGCCTCGGCCAAGGCGAGCAGTTTGCGGTCCGTCCACTCCTTGACCAGACCTCTTTCCCAGTTCCCGTACGCACGCACGCTGATGCGCAGCCGGGCGGCGAGGTCTTCCTGGCTCAGGCCCAGCTCCTCGCGGCGCTGGCGCAAAATCTCCTTGCGTCGCTCCGACCGCACGGCACCGCGGGCGGGTTCGTCGCCCGTCAGGCGCTCTTCAACGGCTCGGGCGAGTCCATCGGACGGGCCCACCGCTGCGAGATGTGGCACTGAGAGCTCCCCCTCCTCCGGTCTGGATCTTCATTTCCGTGTGGCGATCCTGCTACCGACTTCATTCGAGTGTCAACTATTGTGGCAATTCCAGCCTCTTGACAGCTCATTCCCGCCACAGCTGTGGCACGTTCTAGCCCTTCCGGGCGAGAGCGGCTAGATTCCAGAAGCCGACCATGTGCCCATACCGACTTCGCGCGATCTAGGAGAACCACTGGTGACAGACGGCTTCCCGGCTCCCGTCGCGGTGGCCGACGCACCCCTGGCAGCCACCATCACGCGTGTCGCCGAACTCGCGGGCAAGATGGGCCGCGACCGGAACCAGGTCTTCGACCTGCGGCGGCTCTCCGAGGCCTCCGGCGTACCCACGGACGTGGTCAGGACCCTGCTCGACGGCAGGCCGGCCGGCGAACCCGATCTGCAGACCCGCTTCCTCCAGCGCCTCGACCTGCTCCGGCGGACCCGTGTGAAACCGAACGGCCGCCGCTACACCCAGCAGGAGATCGCGGACGGCGCCGGCATGTCGCGGCAGCAGGCCGGAGCACTGATCAACGGCGACCGGCGCCCCACCATGGAACACTGCGACGCGATCCAGCGGTTCTTCGGAGTGCACGCCGGGTTCCTCACGGCACACGACGCCGACGCCCTCACCGACGCGCTCCAGCGGACGGAGCAACAGCTGCTCCAGGACTTCGCGGGGCGGACGCGGGAAACCGTATCGGCCTCGGGCGCATCGGCGGGCGATCCACTGGCAAGACTCCTCCAGAACCACGGTGTACGGGGTATCGCCTGGCGCGCCGCCCAACTGCCCAGCGACAAGCACCGGGACAAGGTGACCGAATGGCTGGACATGCTCCTCGAAAGCGTCAAACCGAACGAATCCTGACCCAGTCGAGAGTCTGGGTCTGATCCTTGAGTCCTGATCCGGATCCGCGCCGACGGGGAGAACGGTGAGCATAGGCAGAGAGCAGCGGCGGTTGTGCGGGGAGCTGGTGGCCGGTATCCGGCTCACCGCCCCCGTGGAACCCGTGGACCTCTACGCTGCCCTCTGCGAGGGCATGAGCAGACACCGCGGCCGCCGGGTGGACTTCCGGATGGCCTCGTTCCCGCCGCGGACGGCCAGCGGCCTGTGGCTCGACATGGCGGATCGCGATCTCGTGGTCATCGAGGAACGCACCGCCCCGGACCACCAACTGGTGATCCTGGGCCACGAGCTGTGGCACATGAAGGCCGGCCACTGCAGTCACCACGTCGACGGCGCCGCCGTCGCCGCGCGGCTGCTGACCGACGAGGCCGACATCGGCGAGACCGTGCGCCGCGTCGCCGCGCGCACCCGCGCCGACGTCAAGGAGGAGACCGAGGCCGAAACCTTCGGCTTACTGCTGGGTAGTCGGTGTCGGAACTGGCTGGCCGGATCGGCGAGCCACCGCGCTCCGGTCCAGCGCGATCAATTGGCGGGCCGGATCGAGGCTTCGCTGGGCTACCGGGGGCACAGGACCGAGCGTTGAACGGCAAGGACTACTACATACCGGCGGCCGCGATGGCGATCTCACTCGCCTTCAAGCTGCCGGCCCTGCGGCACAACTGGCGCGACCCGCTCCTGCGGTCGGTCGTCGCCCTGCTGACCCTGGCCGGAGCGGTGTTCACCTTCGCCGCCCCGCCCACCATCGCGGCGGTCAACCGCTGGACCGGGATCGACAACGTCTCGGCCCCCCTCGTCTACTGCCCGATCACCGCTTTCAGCGCCTCCTGCCTGGTCCTGATGGTCAACTGGCGGGGCGGACCGGCCGAACGGACCCGACGCATCTCGCGCCGCTGGATCCTGGGCTACAGCGTGGTGATCGTCGCCCTGATCGTGCTCTTCGCCCTCGGTGAGACCCCGGCGGAGCGGCTGCGCGACTTCGACACCTACTACGCGAACACGTCCTACGTCGGCCACATGATCGCCCTCTACCTGCTGGCCCACCTCGTGGCCGCGGTGGTGATGGTGGCCCTGTGCTGGCGCTGGTCGCTCCAGGTCCGCGGCTGGCTGCGGGTCGGCCTGGTGATCATCGTCATCGGCTACATCTTCAACCTCGCCTACGACGCCACCAAGATGACCGCGGTCGTCGCCCGCTGGTCCGGTCACAACCTCGACGGCCTCAGCACCTACGCCGCTCCGCCGCTCGCCTCCCTCGGGGCGCTGATCAGCGCGATGGGCTTCGTGGTCCCCCTCGTCTGCCAGCGGCTCTCGGACCACTGGCAGATCTGGGCGACGTACCGCCGGCTCGGCCCGCTCTGGCACGAGGTGCAGATCTCCGCGCCCACCGGCACGCCCTCCGTACAGATGGCCTGGTGGTCAGCGGCCGAACTGCGCGTGATCCAGCGCGAGTCGGACATCCATGACGGCTTCCTGCACCTCGGGCCGTACTTCGACAAGGGCCTCGGCGACAGCGCCTACGAGAGCGCCGTCGCCGAGGGTGCCGACGAGGAGACGGCCCGCGCCGTCGCCGAGGCCTCCATGGTCGCCGCCGCCGTACGGGCCCGCTCCGCCGACCCCGACGGAAAGATCATCGGAGAGGACGAGGAGACCGTCCTCGACACCGCCGACGGTCCCCGCGACCTGCTGCGGATCTCCCACGCGCTGCGGCACTCGCCGGTGGTGCAGGCGGTCCGGCGCGAGGTGACCGTGTAGCGGCGCCGAGGTGGCCGTCGCCGCCGCTCAGCGGGTGGCCACGGCCGCCGTCGCCGTGGCCGGGAACAGGTCCTGGAACGGCGCTGCGGAGTCGATTCCCTCCCGCCCGTACGGCGCGTCGAAACTCCACACCATGAAGAGCAGGAACACGATCAGCGCGCTGAACAGTCCGGCGAGCAGCAACTCCCTTCCGGAGCGGCGGATCTGCAGGGTGAAGATCAGTCCGACCGTGACCAGCCCGCCGACCAGCAGCCCGAACCACACCACGCCGGGCAGGGTGGACTCGGAGCTCTGTGTCCGCGAGTGCCGCGCGTCGTCGGCGGCCGCGATGTGGTCCAGCAGCGGCTGGTAGGCCTGCGCCTGGAGTTCGTTGGCAGGGCTCTGGTGCGTGACGTCGGTGCGCAGCTTGCCGAGCAGCGCGCCGCCCTCGGCCGAGGCGCCGTCGCCGGACGTCAGCAACGGCCAGTCCACGGCGACGGTGTGGGAGACGTACGCGTCCACCTCGCCCCGGATCCGGTCGCGAACGGCCGCCGGGTAGACGTCGGCGCGCTGGGTGACCTCGTACAGGGCCTGGGCCTCCCGGCGCACGCTGTCCTCGGCGGCGCCGCGCGCCTCCCAGACGCCGGCGATGGCCAGGCCGAGCACGATCGCGTAGACCACGCCCACCATCATCGTCATGTACTCGATGACATCGGGGGTTTCGCTGGTGTCCTCGTCATCGGCGGCCCGGCGGTGCCGGATCGTGGTGATGGCGAAAACGAGGGCGCAGACGAGCGCCATGGCGATGGCCAGGACCAGCCATTCGGACACGTGGATTCTCCCGGTGTGGATCGATGGATCGGTGATCGCGGTGATCGGTGGATCGGTGGATCGGTGGATCGGTGGGTCGGTGATGTGTGGTTCGGCGGACGGGGATTCGAGCGGCGGCGTCGGTCAGCTGCGGCTCTTGGAGCGGGGGCGCAGGGCGGCGGCGGCGAGTACGGCCGGGGTGGTGACGACGACCATGAGCATCACGGTGGACATCCCGCCCGGGCCGCGACGCTCCAGGGCCACCGCGCGGTACGGACGCACGTGGAAGGCGCTCACCCGTGCGGCGGCGGCCCTGGCCGCGGGCGGGGCGGGTGCGTCGGCCGACGCCGGCACGGATCGGCCCTCGGGACCCGCCGCGGGCTCCGGTGGCTCCGACCCCCCGGCCTCTGCCTCCGCGGACGGCTCCACCTCCGCGCCCTGCGGACGCGGTGGCGCGGGCTCGGCCGGCCGCTCGGGCCGTCCGGCGGGTGTGGCGGACTGCTGCCCGGGTCGCCCCGGATGACGCACGGTCGGCCGGTCGGCGCCGGGCACGGTCACCCGTACCGAGGGCCGTCCGGACGGCGGCCGGAAGACCGGCCGCTCCGGTCGTCCCGCCGGCACGCACAGGTCGACGCGGGCGCCGTAGCCGTCGCCGTCGTCCTCGCCCGCGACAGCCACATGGCCCTGCAACGGGCAGAGC
>NZ_JBSGZP010000281.1:0-8828 GCF_053611065.1 Streptomyces sp. NPDC054840 | reverse complement strand
GCCCGTACCGGGGCCCGTGGCTGCGGCATACCGCTCGGTCGGGGGCCGGGCGGCCACGAGCGGGCCGGTCAGCGCGTACAGCGCGGCGGCGCCCGCGAGGCCGCCGGCCAGGGACGGCAGGGCGTCGGTGAACCCGTCGGAGTCCGGCCGGTTCATCGCGGCCACGGCTCCCACCAGGCCGAAGAGGAACACACCGGCCGCCGCGGTGCGCCGCCTGCGCAGGGCGAGCAGGCCCAGGGCCGTCGCCAGGAGGGCAGTCACCGCGAGGATCCCGAGCAGCAGCACCAGCTTGTCGTCGGCCCCGAAGGTGCGGATCGCCCAGTCCTTGACCGCGGCCGGTGTGCGGTCGATGGCCGCTCCCCCGATGACGGTGACCGGACCCGCCTCGGGCCGGATCCCGGCCGCGAACAGGTCCGCCGACGCCAGTGCCGCGTAGCCGGACACCAGGCCGGCCAGGGACGCCGCCGCTCCCCGCTCGATGACTGCCTTGTCGATGCTCACGCCGGTGACTTCGCAGCGCGGCCGCCGCCGGATTGGTCCCTCACCCTTCCGGGGGACGCGTCCGGGGGCTCAGTCCCGAGTGACCAGGCCGGTGACGAGCGCGGCGGTGCGCCGGTGCCAGGCGCCCGCGCCGCGGAGCATCGCGTGGCCGCCCGTGGACATCGGGATGGCGGTGGCGTCGGCGCCCGCGAGCCGGGAGCGGCGGACGAACTCCCAGGACCCGGCCGCCGCGGTGACCCGGTCCTCCTCGTCGTGCAGCAGGTAGATCCGGCGGCCCGCGAGGTGGTCCACCGGTTCGCCCGGCGGACACCAGGGGGCGAGGGCCACCACTCCGTGGACCAGGGGTGCGCCCGCCACCCGCAGCGCCGCCCTGCCACCCATCGAGTGGCCGACCAGGACCACCGGTACGTCTCCGGCGAGCGCCCGCAGCCGCGCGAGGGCCGCCTCCGCGTCCCGGGCGGCGTCGCAGCGGGAGCCGTTCCAGCCGCGGTGCCGGTAGCGCACCTCCGCCACCAGGACGTCGCGTCCGCGCGTCGCCCGGACGACGGCGGCCGCGAAGGGCCGCATCCGCAGCGCGGGCAGGTTGACCAGGGGCGGCGGCTCCGGCCCCTCCTCGCGTCCTCCGTGCAGCAGCAGGACCGCGGCCGCCGGTGTGGCGGGGGACGTACGGAGCACGAGGGCGCGGCCTTCGCCCGTGGACTCGGTTTCCCGCTCCGTCCTGGCCGTCACCCCGCCTCCCGGCGTATGCGGCGCGGCGGGCGCGGGAAGAACCCGCTGGTGCGGGCCGCGTAGGCGGCGTACCCGGGCCGGTCCGCCATGTGCGCCTCCAACAGTCTCTTGCCGCTGCCCCAGATCAGCAGCGCGCTCATCACCAGCGGTGACACCAGCGTGAGTGCCGCAGTCTGCCAGGTCCCGCAGGCCAGCAGGTAGAGGCCCCACCAGACGAGGAAGTCACCGAAGTAGTTGGGGTGCCGAGTCCAGCTCCACAGGCCCCTGTCCATGATCGCGCCCCGGTGTTCGGGGCGTTCCCTGAAGCGGGCGAGCTGGAGGTCCCCGACCGCCTCGAAGAGCAGTCCCGTCGCCCACAGCAGCAGGCCGGCGGCGGCGAGCGGCCCGAGCGGAACGGGCACGTACGACGCGGCCTGCACGGGCAGCGAGACGAGCCAGACCAGGGCACCCTGGAGCAGGTAGACCTTGCGCAGGGCGTAGAGCCGGGTGCTGCCCGGCGCCCGGGCGAGCATGCGGGCGTAGCGCGGGTCCTCGCCGTGGCCCCGGCCGCGCCCGGCGATGTGCAGGGCCAGGCGCAGTCCCCATACGACGGTCGCGGCGGCGACCGCGAGACGCCGGCCGTCGTCGCCGTACCCGGCCGACAGCAGCCAGCTGGTGAGCGCCACCGCGGCGAAGGCGACCCCCCAGGCGATGTCGACGATCCGGTGCAGGCCCTTGACGGTGGCGACGGCGAAAGTGGCCAGCATGACGGTGAACGCGGCGCCGGCCGCGGCGGCCAGGTTGAGGGACAGCGCACCCCAGTCCAGGGTCATCGGGGCTCCATCGGCCCGTGGTGGTCGGCGGTGAGCAGCAGTTGGCGTACGTCCAGGTAGCGCGAGCGGAATCCGGCCTCCGAGTAGGCGAGGTAGAGCTCCCACATGCGGTGGAAGGTGCGGTCGAAGCCGAGGGCGGCGACGGAGCCGGCCTGCCGGTCGAACTCCTCGCGCCACAGCCGCAGCGTCTCCGCGTAGTGATCCCCGAAGCCGTCGTCCGCCACGGTGTCCAGTCCGGCCGCCGCGCTCGCGCGGGCGATCGCCTCGCGGGAGGGGATGAGCCCGCCGGGGAAGATGTACTTGCTGATCCAGGTGTGCGTACGGGCGGTGAGCAGCATGCGCTCGTGCTGCATGGTGATGGCTTGCAGGGCGACGCGGCCGCCGGGGGCGAGGAGCCGGCGCAGGGTGGCGAAGTAGGTGGCCCAGTATTCGGCGCCGACCGCTTCGATCATCTCCACGCTGACGACGGCGTCGAAGGAGCCCTCGACGTGGCGGTAGTCGCGCAGTTCGACCGTGACCCGGTCGCCGAGGCCGGCCGCGGCGATGCGCTCCCGGGCCCGGTCGCGCTGCTCGGCGGAGAGCGTCACGGTCAGTACCTCGGCGCCCCGGAAGGCGGCCCGGATCGCCAGCTCGCCCCAGCCGGTGCCGATCTCCAGTACCCGGGTGCCCGGTCCGACGTCCGCGAGGTCGAGGAGCCGGTCGATCTTGCGGTGCTGGGCGGCCGTGAAGGTGGTGGGCTGGGCGGGGAAGGCGGCGAAGACCGCCGAGGAGTAGCTCATGCTCCGGTCGAGGAACAGGGTGAACAGTTCGTTGGACAGGTCGTAGTGGCGGTGGATGTTCTCCCGCGCCCCCTCGGGGGTGTTGCGCTGCCGCTCCGGGCGCCGGCGTACCCAGGCTTCGCGCAGCCCGCGCAGCGGCGCCGGCACCAGGTCGTCGACGTGGGTGGCGAGCACGGTGAGGGCGCCGACCAGGTCGTCGCTGTCCCATTCCCCGGCCATGTACGACTCGCCGAAGCCGATCAGGCCGTCCGCGCCGATCCGGCGGTGGAAGGCCGCGGCGTCGTGGAGAGTGAGGGTGGGCAGCGCTCCGGCCTGCCGGGGAACACCGTAGGCGGACGGCTCCCGGGCCCCGTGCCGGACCCTCAGCGGAAGCCGGGCGAGGGCCCGGCCGATGATCCGCTCCGCGACGGCGGTACGCAGGGTCGAGGCGCGGGGCGGCCGGGCCACGTCGGGCCAGCGCGCCGGGTCGACGGGTGCGAGCGCGCTCTCGTGGGCCGGGATGTACGAGACGGTCACAGGGTGCCTTCCTGCGGGGGACGGACGGGACGGGGGCGGACCGGGAGGCCGCGGAGGAAGAGGCGGATGCCGTGGAAGCGGATGCCGGCGGAGACCCGGGCGGTGGACCACGGGTGGCGCAGGGCGGCCCCCAGCAGGGTGCGGACGCCGGCCGGGCGGTGGCGGCCCCGTACGGTGGCGGTGAAGGGGCAGGTCCCGTCGCCGTGGCGCAGTTGGACGGTCAGGTCGAGGTGGTCGCCGGGGACGGGCAGCCGCATCCGGTAGAAGCCCTCGACCGCGAAGAACGGCGAGACGTAGAAGTCCTTGGGGACGTCGGCCAGTCCGTCGGCGCCGGGGCGCAGCACGTAGCAGTGGCGCTCGCCGTAGGTGTTGTGGACCTCGGCGACGACGCAGACCGGGGTGCCGGCGCGGTCGTGGCACCAGTAGAGGGTGAGCGGGTTGAAGACGTGGCCGAGGACCCGGGCGTGGGCGAGCATCAGGACGCGGCCGTCGGCGTCCGCCACGCCGTGGGCGGCGAGCTCGGCCCGCAGGCCCGCCCGCAGGGTGGTGGCCTCGCCGCCGAAGTGGTCGCGGGCGTCGAACCGGGCCAGCGGGCGCAGCGCCCGGGGTATGCGGGGTGGGTCGTCGATGTCGATGAGCCACACGTAGGTGCGCTGCCGGAAGGCGTGGCGGACGGGGGTGGTGCGGGAGTGGGCCACCGTGCAGTCGTAGAGGGCCGGTACGCGGGGCGGGGCGGCCCGCCCGGCGGAGGTGCCGTTCACCACCGCACCCCCAGGGCCTCGGCGGCGGCCACGCCGGAGCGGCAGCCGTCCTCGTGGAAGCCCCAGCCGTGGTAGGCGCCGGCGAAGGCGGTCACGGACGTGTTCAGCCGGGGCAGTTCCTGCTGCGCCGCGACGGACCCGGGGGTGTAGACGGGGTGTTCGTACACCATGCGGGCGATCACGTCGAAGGGGTCGACCCGGCCGCGGGCGTTGAGGGTGACGATGTGCGGCTCGGCGGTCGGCAGTTGCTGGAGCCGGTTCATGTCGTAGCTGACCTGGACGCTCTCGGGCCGCGCGGAGCAGGAGGGGAGCCAGTAGTTCCACGAGGCGCGCGCGTGCGGGGAGCGGGGCAGCAGTGAGGTGTCGCGGTGCAGCACGGTGGGGTTGCGGGAGTAGGTGAACGCGCCGAGGATCCGGACCTCGTCCTCGGTCGGATCGGCCAGCAGGCGCAGCGCCTGGTCGGGGTGGACGGCGACGACCACGGCGGCGTACGGGGTCGAGTCGCCGTCCGGGGTGAGCACGCGCGCGTGGTCGGCGGCGCGCACGACGGCCCGGACGGGGGTCGAGGTGCGGACGGAGCTGAGGTGCTTGGCGGCCTTGGCCACGTAGTCGGCCGAACCGCCCGTGACGGTACGCCACTGCGGGGATCCCTTGACGGACAGCAGTCCGTGGTGGGCCAGGAAGCGGAAGAGGTACCGGGCGGGGTACCGGAGGGCGGTGTCCGGCGCACAGGACCAGACGGCCGCGACGAGCGGGATGGCGAAGTGGCCGACGAAGTAGCGGGAGAAGCCGTTCCGGTCGAGGAACTCCCCCAGGGTCTGCCCGCCGTCGGGGGAGGCGAGGAGCTGCCGGGCGGCGCGGTGGAAGCGCGGTACCTCGGCGAGCATGCGCAGGTGGCGGCCGCGCAGCAGGTTGCCTCCGCCGAGCAGTCCGGCCGCGCCCCGGGCGCCCGCGTACTCCAGTCCGCAGCCGTCGCACCGTACGGACATGCTCATCTCTGATTCCTGCGTGGTGACCCCGAGTTCACGGAACAGCCGCAGCAGGTGCGGGTAGGTGCGCTCGTTGTGCACGATGAAACCGCTGTCCACGTGGACCGTTCCCGCGTCCTCGGTGGTCAGTTCATGGGTGTGGGCGTGGCCGCCGAGGCGGTCGTCCGCCTCGTACAGCACCACGTCGTACGTGCGTTGCAGGATGTGTGCGGCCGTCAGCCCCGCCACGCCCCCGCCCACCACAGCGACTCTCCGCCGGTCCACGTCGCTCAACCCCTCGCGCTCGCCTGCCCCGCACGGCCGGTGCCGGCCGTTTCACGGGTACTTCGGTGCCGGTCGGTCCGCGGATGGGAATCTTGTTCCGACGGGCGCCGGGGGCCGGCCGGAACCGCCGCCCCACCGCCGCCACCGCCGCCACCGCCGCCACTGGTGCCGCTGCCGCCGCTGCCGCGCGCCTCGCCACCGAGGCAGTGGCGCATCCGGTGCAGCCCCCGCCGGGCGTGGCTCTTGACGGTGCCCAGCGGCAGTCCGGTGCGCTCGGCGATCTGCGCCTGGGTGAGGTCCGCGTAGAAGGCCATGGCCAGTACCTCCCGCTGCGCGCGGGGAAGTTTCGCCAGTTCGCCGGTGAGGAGCAGCCGGTCCAGGACGGTCTCCTGCCCCGCCACCGGCTCGCCCGTGGGCGGCAGGCCGGCGTCGGCCGCGGCGACCAGGTGGAGCCGCCGGGTACGGGCCGTGAGGGCATCGGCGATCTTCCGCCGGGTGATGCCCACCAGCCAGGCGGGGAACGGCCCGCGCTCCGGCCGGTAGTTGGCGCGGCCCTGCCAGGCGGCCAGGAAGACCTGCTGGCCGACGTCCTCGGCCTCCCTGGAATCGCCGAGGCTGCGGGCCGCCAGGGCGAGGACGAGCCCGCCCCAGCGGCGGTACGCGGCGCTCAGGCACCGCTCGTCACCGCGTACGAAACCCTCGGCGAGCTCGTGGTCGAGGAGCTGCTCCAGGGCGGCGGCCGCGGGGGACATACGGGGGGTGACGCTCTGTGCGGTCATGGCGGCTGCTCCTCGGGGCCGGAAACCGGTTCGCCGTCAAGGTTCCGACCCGCCGCGCATCGATTCCACTCGCGTCGGTTGTGCGTCGCATGATGGATCCATGAACGAGCCCGCACAGCCCACCCGGCCCGGCGAGCCCTCCCGGACCTCCGAGCCCTCCCGGACCTCCGAGCCCTCCGAGACCGGCGAGAGCGCCGGGCCCGCGCACGGAGTCACCACCGGCGCGGTGGCACGCCGGCTCGGGGTCGCCCCTACGACGCTGCGCTCCTGGGACCGGCGGTACGGCATCGGACCCGCCGCCCGCGAGGACGGCAGGCACCGGCGGTGGACCCCCGGTGACATCGCCCTCCTGCAGGAGATGTGCCGCCTGACCGCGTCGGGGGTACCGCCCGCGGAGGCCGCGCGCGCCGCCCGGGCCGGGCCGGTGTCCGCCGCGCCCGCAGCCGCCTCCCCCGCACCGGCCCGTCAGCCGGGATCGGGCAACGGCCTGCCGCTCGGCGACGTGCGGCAGGAGTGCCGGGGGCTGGGCCGGGCCGCCGTCCGCCTCGATTCACCGACCATGGACGAGATGCTCGGCTCCCTGATCGGCGAGTACGGCCTCGTCACCACCTGGGAGGAGGTGATGGCGCCGACCCTGCACGCCGTGGGACGCAAGTGGGAGACCTCGGGCGACCAGTACGTCGAGGTCGAACACCTGCTCTCCTGGCACGTCTCGACAGCGCTGCGCCGTGTGAGCATCGGGGCGTTGTCCGGGCCCCGGGCGAGCGCTCCCCCGATCCTGCTGGCGTGCGTACCGGGCGAGCAGCACACCCTCCCGCTGGAGGCCCTGGCCGCCGGTCTCGCCGAACTGGGCCTGCCCGCCCGGATGTTCGGTGCAGCGGTGCCGCCGGAGGCGCTCGTCCAGGCCGTGCGCCGGACGGGACCTGCCGCGGTCGTGCTGTGGGCCCAGGCCCGCTCCACCGCGCACCATGCCCTGGCCCGGCATGTCACCGACACCGCCTGGGGCGTCAAGGGCGCCCTGGCCCGGACCACGGTCCTCCTGGCGGGCCCGGGCTGGGCCGGGCCGGCCCCCGCCCCGGGCATGCTGCGCCCCGGCGGGCTGCGGGAGGCCCTGGGCGTGCTGCGCGGCCTGTGCGAAGTGGCAGCGACCGCTCCGGGAGGAGAAGGGAGCGGCGGACCCCCTCAACGCTCCTGACCGGCGCGGACCTGCTCGACCACGTCGCGGATCGCCCGTGCGACGAGTCGCGGCCGCTCGACGGCGATCCCGTGGCCGCTTCCGGTGTCGGTGACATGCCGGGCCCGCAGGTCCTCGGCCAGGCGTCGCTGGGCGGCCAGCCAGGCCGGCCAGGTCGATCCGCCTCCGATCGCGAGGTCCCACGGTCGGTCGGAGGTGAGTACGACGGCGGGCAGGCCGCGCCGCGGGGCCGGCGCTTCGCGCAGTTCGCGTACGGCAGCGGGGTAGTCGGGTGTTTCGAGGCCCTTCCCGGGGTCCATGGCCCGGATCTTGTCCATCCACGTCGCCCACTGGGCCGGTGTCAGGGTGTCCTTCAGGAACGGCGAGGCGCCGTCGAGGGTCACCAGCCCCGCGGTCCGCGCCGGTTCGGTCCGTGCGTACAGCGAAGCGATCATCGCTCCCCAGGAGGCGCCGACCAGTACGTACGGCGGGTGCTCACCGGCCGCGGCGAGCACCGCCCGCAGGTCCCTGACGCCCGCCGCCGCCGTGGTGGGCTGGGTGACCGGCGTCGAGGGGTTCGGCGTGCCGTCCAGCCGGGTCGTGCCGGGGCGGTCGTAGGCGCACACCCGGGTGAACCGGGCGACGTCCGTGAGCACCGCCGACGGATCGGGCTTTGGAACGGCTTCCGGCCGCGCGGCGTCCGCGATGTGGGTCCACTCGTCCGACGCACCCCCGGCCCCGGACACGAGCACGACCGTGGGGGATCCGGATCCGCGGCAGTCCAGCAGCACCCGGCGGCCGCCGCCGATGTCCACCGTGCGGGCCGGGTCGGCCCCGCCGTCCGCGGCCGCCACGGGTGCGGCCCCCGCGCACAGCGCGAGCGAGACGGCGAGGGTGACAGCGGCGGCGGACACGTGACGGGCCCGGGCCAGGCACCTTCCGAACACCCGTCCAGTCTGGCACTCGGCGGCGATCACCGACAGCCGGTGGGATCACGGACCGTCCTTACCCCGGGCCCGCCGGAAGCGGGCCAGCCCCTCGGAGAGGCCGACCAGGGGGTCCGGGTAGTCGTAGCGCGCCCGATCCAGGCCGGCCAGCTGCCACGGCTCGTGCACCGAAGGGCCCGGCAGCCCGGCGAGTTCCGGGACCCAGCGCCGTACGTACGCGCCGTCGGGGTCGTAGCGCTTGCCCTGGATCACCGGGTTGAGCACGCGGTTGGGACGGCTGTCGGTACCGGTACCGGCCACCCACTGCCAGTTGAGCTGGTTGTTGGCCACGTCGCCGTCGACCAGCAGGTCGAGGAAGTGACGGGCTCCTGCGCGCCAGTCGATGTAGAGCGTCTTGGTCAGGAAGGACGCGGCGAGCAGCCGGCCGCGGCCCGGCATCCAGCCCTCGTGGGCGAGTTGCCGCATGGCCGCGTCGACCACGGGGTAGCCGGTGCGGCCCTCCTTCCAAGCCCGCAGGTCGGCCTCGGCCGCCTTGCCCCGCCGCCAGCGGTCGGCCCGCGTGCGGTAGTCCCGGGCG
>NZ_JBSGZP010000280.1:0-8843 GCF_053611065.1 Streptomyces sp. NPDC054840 | reverse complement strand
CGGACAGGGCCGCCGTTCGTCCGCACCGGTGCGGCCTCCTGGCCGCGCCGCCGTGCCCTTACGTCCCCTACGCGGCATCGGCGGCACCCAGTTGGGTCAGTGGGTGCCGCGCGTCTTCCCCGGGCATGAGGGTGAAGGGCCGGGGCGAGCCGGGTGGCGCCAGGCCGAGGGGCGTGTGCGCAACGATGAGCCGGGTACGCGAGTGCCATGTTTCCCTTCAGTGACAGCACTCTCAGCCTTCTGATGCGCGGCTACGCCTGGCTGCCCGACCGGATGCGCACCGCTTCGAACGGCACGTTCAGGACTCGGCTGCTGGGCAAGCCGACGATCGCCGCGCGGGGCCCGGAAGCCGTGTCCTTCTTCTACGACGAACGCCACGTCCTGCGGGCCGCAGCCCTCCCCGATCCGGTCCTCGACACCCTGTTCGGGCAGGGAGCCGTCCATACCCTGGACGGGGAGGCCCACCGGGTCCGCAAAGCGATGTTCATCGCCCTCCTCAAGGACGAGAAGGGGGTCGCCGCGCTCGCCGGTCACGTCGCCCGGCGGTGGCGCGAAGCGGTGGCCGGGTGGGGACGGGACCGTGTGGTGCTCTTCGACGAAACCGCCAGGGTCCTCTCCTTGGCCGTGTGCGACTGGGCGAAGATCCCGATGTCCGACGCGCAGGCCTCCGAGATGGCACGCGACTGCACGGCCATGGTGGACGGATTCGCCACTTGCGGACCCCGGCATCTACGGGCGCGCCGGGCCCGGGCCCGGCAGGAGAAGGCACTCGCCGCTCTGGTCACCCGAATCCGCAGCTCCCAGGAGGCCGGCGTCACGGCTTCCGCCCTGGAGGCGGTGGCCTGGCACCGCGGCCCGGAGGGCGAACTCCTGGACCCCCACACCGCAGCCGTGGAAATTCTGAACATCGTCCGGCCCACGATCGCCATCGCCTGGTTCGCCGCGTTCGCCGCCCACGCGCTCCACCGCTGGCCCCGTCACCGCGAGCTGCTGCGCTCGGATCACGAGGGGACCTACGCGGAAGCATTCGCCCACGAGGTACGGCGCTTCTACCCCTTCGCCCCCTTCGTGGGCGGCCTCGCCGCCCGTGACCTGACCTGGCGGGGCGGCCACATCCGCCAGGGCAGCATGGTTCTGCTTGACCTCTACGGACAGAACCACGACCCCGCCCTGTGGGAGCACCCCTACCGGTTCGATCCGCGTCGATTCACCAGCCCGGACGGCGCGGACCCGCTCGCCGACCTGATCCCCCAGGGCGGCGGCGACGCCACTTGCGGTCACCGCTGCCCCGGAGAGGACATCACCGTAACGGTGCTTTCGACGCTCGCGACCGAACTCGCCCAGCTCGACTACGAGGTCCCCGACCAGGACCTCACCATCCCCCTGAGCCGCGTGCCCACCGCTCCCCGCAGCGGTTTCGTACTGAGCCTGCCGTGAAAGGCCGTCGGCGACGTACGGATGCGCCCCAGCCACCCTGCCCCTGCGCCTGATCCCGTGGCGGTCGCCTACCGCCGGCTCACATCACCGCCCGACCGGCCTCTCACGCGTGGCCCGCGCGCAAGAGGTCCAGGACCGCCCGCTCAACGACACCGTGGGTGGCCGGCCGGCCGAAGAGGCCGCCCTCGCCCAGCCCGCCGAGGGAGGCGGCGATGGTCTCCCCCTCCTCATAGAGCTCGATGACACGAGGATCGATGTAGGACGCCCGGCACACGGCGGGCGTGTTGCCCAGGTAGTCGCTGACCTCGCGCACCGCGCGCGCCACGACCCGGCCGCGCCGGGCGCGCGAGGCGTCGGACGTGGTCTCGGAGACCGCCAGGGCGACAGCGGCCAGCACGGTGGCGTACCAGGTCCTGAAGTCCTTCGCCGTCACGTTCTGCCGCGACCGTTCCCGCAGGTAGGCATTCAGGTCCTCGGCACGGGCCTCGTGCCACGCGCCGTGCTCCCAGTACGCGAACAGCCGAGGGCCGGGCTCCTTACGCCGCAGGAGCGCCCGGACCACCGCGTGGGCCTCCTCGTCCACCAGCACGCGGGTGACCGTCCGGCCCGACTTGGCGGGAAAGCGCAGACGGATCTCGCCGCCACGGCACACGGCGTGCTCCCGCAGGAGCGTGGTGAGGCCATAGCTCCCGTTGTCCCGGGCGTAGCGTTCGCCGCCGATCCGAAGGAAGCCCAGGTCGAGCAGCCGCGTGACGCAGGCCAGGACCCGCGGTCGCGACAGACCGCGCCCGGCGAGGTCACGCGCCACCTGTTTGCGCAGCCGCGGCAGGGCGCGCGCCACGCTCTGGACGTGTTCGTGTTTGGCGGCGTCCCGCTGCTCGCGGAAGCGCGGGTGGTAAAGGTACTGGCGCCGGCCTGCCGCATCCGCTCCCACGGCTTGGATGTGCCCGTTCGGCCACGGGCAGATCCAGACGTCTCGCCAGGCCGGGGGGATCACGAGGGCACGGACCCGTTCCCGGTCCGCCTCCGGCAAGCGCCGGCCGTCGGTGTCCAGGTACCGGAAGCCGCGGCCGTGCCGTACCCGGCGCCATCCGGCAGTGTGGGGGTCGCTGGTCCGCAGCCGCACGGCAGCCGTCAGCCCGCCTCGGGGTGGGCCTGGGTGCGCAGGGTCCACGCCTGTCCCGAGCAGTCGTAGGGAAGAGGCGGGAACCGGTGCCCGCGGACATCGGTGCTCTTGCTCCACAGATGTTCCTGGCCGCAGTCGCAGGCGTAGATACCACTCTGCGGCACGATCTCTCCGGGTCTCCACTGATCTGTGTCGTTCATACCTTTCGCCTACCCGTGCAGGTGCGGCGACACGCGGGCCACGGGGGGCAACTCACTGCCAAGTCACTGACGCAACTGAACGTCAGGGCCTGCCGGCTGCCCCCAGGACGAGGCGAACCGCGTGCCCGTCCAAGGGTGTGCCGGCGGCCACCCCGGTGCCCGGTCGTGATCCACCCTCCGGCGTGAACGCCGAATACCGGGCGAACCGGCCGTAGGCGGGCGAAGGCCGGTCACACCTGTTCGCTGCGGAACGATTGAAAGGGCGGGAAAGGGACAGGTGCAGTGTCCCGGTACGCGAAACAGGCGAACGGAGCGTCACCATGCACCACCAGGAATCGAAGGACGGCCGGTCACCGCTGGAGCGCGTGACCGGCGAGAACGATGTGTCCCCGGAGGAGGAGCGGCAGCGTGGCGCGGCTCCGTCCGAAGACAAAGGACAGCTCCAGGACATCACGCGGAAGGTCAAGGAAGCGGCGCGGGAAGTCATGGGCACGGGGAAGCGCGAACCGACGGAGGGCACCCAGGAAGCCCTGGACATGTTGCGTGAGCGCCGTGAGGGGTCCGGTGGCCGACAGTCCTCCGGCGAAGCCGGCAGCCACTGAGCGGAGCCGCCGAGCCCATCGCGGCCGCCAGTTGTCGGTCCTACCGCTCCGACAGCGGCAGGACCGACCGGCCGGCCGCTCGGGGGGGGTTCACATGCGGCGCCGATGACGCCCATGGGGAGCAGACCGACGGTTCCCCTCCGGTCAGCCCGCCATGCCGAAATCAGCCGTCCGTGTACTGGAGCGCGTCGTTGACGGCCGCATACGGGGAGGGCTGCGCCATGAGGACACACAAGGTGTAGACGGCGTCGTCCACGGCGCGGCGCGCCTCGGGATCGGAGGGGGCCGCGCGCAGCCGCAGGCGGGCGTCGAAGAACCGGCCCAGAGCCCGCTCGGCGTCCGCGCGGTTCGGCATCAGATACGACCCGGAGACTCGGGGCGCGCTGCCACTGCGGGCGGCTTGCACGGCATGGTGCAAGGCCTGCTCCACATCGATCGGCAGAGGTGCGCCACGGGAGTCGGCGACCATGGCCCGCGCCACTTCGCTCACCGGCAGACCGGTTTCCGTGGCCGCGGCGGACAGGACCTGCTCAGCCAGGTGCACAGGGCCGGGAAGCATCGCCATCAAGATGCCGACCGCCCACGACCGCGCCGGTTCGGGCAAGCGCTCCTGGACCCGGGAAGAGAGATGAAGGTCGTGGGTCATGAGGATCAGATCCCTTCTGAGGACGCCGCGCTGGGCACGTCCCACGAACCGTCTGCCCCGACAGGGGCGGTACACGCCTCCTCCCGCGCCGCAGCACTTGTCACTGTTTTCCCTACGGCAAAAAGCTCGACCGTGTCCGGCGGACGGCTGCCGTCGACACCGAGACCGTGCCTCGATGACGGAGCGAAGGCCTGCGTAGACCGTCCGGTCCGTGAGGTGTCCGGCCTCGAGCGGCCCTCAGGGGATCGAGGCCGGAGCGGGAGACGCTCGGAGGCGGCCGTAAGGCTTGCCCGGTCAGTGTTTCGGGTGACCGGGACCTTCGCTCGGCGAAGAGGCGGTGCGATGAGCGTGCTGATGGGTCCCCGCCGGGCCGCCTGTGGACACCGCGAGGTAGTTCAGTGCTACCAGTACCGCCTCCGGGACGGAGCGACGTCCCATCAGCACACACAGCGTGTATGCGGCGTCGTCCATCGCGCGCAGCGCGTCAGGATCTTCGGGAGCGGCGGAGAGCCGGGACTG
Source organism: Streptomyces sp. NPDC054840 (assembly GCF_053611065.1). Lineage (NCBI taxonomy): Bacteria > Bacillati > Actinomycetota > Actinomycetes > Kitasatosporales > Streptomycetaceae > Streptomyces > Streptomyces sp. NPDC054840. Next base: position 4,313 of record NZ_JBSGZP010000280.1, on the reverse strand, counting down.
GCATGCGCGCAGACGCGTCAGGACCTCTTCGGTGCGGACCCGGGACGGGACGAGGGCTGTGGGGAGCTTCGCCGCCGGGACGGGGGCGCGGGCCGCCTCCACGGCTCGGCGTACGGCACGCTCGAAGTGGACCGGGACCGGTGTGCCGCGGGTGCCCGCGACCATGGCGGCCGCCAGCTCGTACGGACTGGTGCGGGCCAGGCCGGCCGCCGCCGACAGGATCCGGTGTGCGTCACGTGCCGTGCATGGCGTCATCGCCATCAGCATCCCGGCGGCCCGGGTGACAGTCGGCTCTCCGAGCCGGAATCCGCCCGGCTCGCCGAGCCGGGTTGCCGGGGCGGGAGGGTCCGCAGGACCGGAAGTGGCTGCAGGCATGCAAGGTTCCCTTCATTTCACAGGGCTACCACTTGGGTACGTAGGGTATTCCCGCATGGCAGCCGCTCGTACCCATGGCACACATGCGGACGCCCACCCCCCGCTCCGACCGCCCGAGTGGGCGGGGTCTCGGCAGCCGGAACGAAGGCGACCTGGGGCTCCGTCCGAGAGCCGGCTGCGTTCGAGCACGACGGAGCGGGCTCCTGGAAGGTCAGGGCGCATGCTGCGCATTGCACCGATGCCCTCCGTCACGCGGGGCAGGCGGCAGTGGCTCGGCGGGGGTATCGCCACCGACCGGCATGTCCGCCACGCATCGGATATGACGTCGCACGCCGGATGAATCTACGCTGGAGACGGCGGTCGGCGCGCTGAGCGGCCCCCCGGCCGTCACCCGTGAGCACCTGCCCCACCTCCCCTCCGTGCAGGTGCTCACCCAGACCCTTCAGCCGGTGGCCGCGGCCGGCCCGGGACTGAACAGCGGTACCTCCTCCGCGGTCACGTCCAGGCGCAGCCGTTTGAAGCGGACCGGGTGCCGGAAGACGCCGCCTCGGTCGATGGCCGTGTCGGCGCTGATCTCCGCGACCAGCTCGGGACGTACGAGCGTCACGTCCAGGAGGTCCCGACTGCCCCACGCCGATGCGAAACGCCGGCCCTCCCAGGGGTGTCCGGCCTCGGCGGCTATCACGTTGCCGCCGACCAGGCGCGCCAGCTCGGTACGGAGCGGGGCCGTGCGGCCGATCGTGCGGAGGTCGCCGTAGGCGTCGCGGCGGCCCAGGAAGAGGAGCTGAGGCCGGGTGAGGGTGCCGGTGATCGCACCGATGATCGCCTCGATGGTGTTCCGGCGACGGAGTTTGTACCAGTCTCGCCGGCCGGGCCGGTACGGCTGGCTCATGGCCTTGACCACGACGCCTTCGACGCCGGAGATCTCGGTCCAGGACTCCAGCCACTGCTGGGCCTTGAGCAGGTCGGTCGTCATCGGGCACAGCGTCCAGGGGGGCGCGAGCCGGTGGAGGGCGAAGAGGGCTTCGAGCCGGAGGCGGCGTTGGCGGTAGGGGTAGCCGATCACCTCACTGCCGTCCTGTTGCAGGACGTCGAAGGCGATGAAGAACGCGGGCAGCGACGTGGCGAGAGCCCGCGTGCTGCGGCGGCCGCGGGCAGCGGTGCGCCGCTGCAATCCCTCGAAGGACAGCCGGCCCGCCTTCGCGTCCCAGACGACGAGCTCCCCGTCCAGGACCAGACCGTCGGGCAGCTTGTCCGACGCGGCGAGGAGGTCGGGGAACCGGTCCTGGATCAGCGACCCGCGCCGGGTCTGCAGCAGGAAGCCGCCGTTGGGGCCCGTGGGGGTGAACAGCAGAGCCCGATAGCCGTCGAACTTCTGCTCGAACGCCAGCTCGCCGAGCACACCTGGCCCCGGCACCGACTCCACGGCCTGCGCCAGCATCGGCTCCACCGGCGGTCGCAACGTCACCCCGAATGCCTGCCCTTCACGCCAACGTCCTGGAGGAGGGCAGCGCTTTCACCAGGCTCCCGTGGATCTTGTGCGAGCGGCCGGGAACGGCCTTCTCGTACCGCGGGCCCCGGAGCGGCGAGCGCGGCAAGATCTGGAGCCTGCCGGCGCGGGCCCTCGCGAAGACCGGCAAAGCGGGTACCGCGACGTCCGTCATGAACCAGCCGGCGTACCCGGTCGCCTTCAGGGCCTGGAGCGGCCCGCTCTCCCTCCGCGGCCGACAAGCAAGGGAAAAAGAGGGGCGAGCGACTCGTCGAGGCCGTGTGCACGGGGTGGGGCCCCGGGCAGTTCCAGGACACCTTCCCGGAACAGGCCTCAGCCTGATCGAGGCCGCACACGATGCCGTACCTCATCAGCCGCACTCCCTCCACGAGCACCGACCGGCCCCCGGGCGCTGTGCCGGGCCCGCCAGTGGGAAGGCCCAAGGGCCGGATGCGCCCGGACCGGGCCCTGCTTGCCCCCAAAAGGCGCCTGCCCGGAGCAGCCGACGCTACTCCTACGGGACCGTGGGCGGGCTCATTGCATTGGCCGGTTCCGCCTTCCCGGGCGACGCAGCCCGGAGTGCGTGTACGCGGCCACCGCTTTGGAGGAGGATGAAGGGAGCGGGCTGCGTCAGGAGGTGGAGCACCGTGGATCCCATCCCTCCGGACGACGAGCGACAGCCTCCCGCGGCAGAACCGTTGGCGGGAGACCCGGGATACGGGCGGCTGCACGAACTGTTCCAGGGCACCGCAGTTACGGGCCCAGGAGCGCCGGCCGCGTTCGCACGTGCCTGCGTCGACCTCATGGACGTGAGCGGCGCGTCCGTCTCTCTTCACGGGGACTCGGACGTGCGCACCCTTTGGTGGTCGAGCGACGACGTCGCCCGGCGGTTGGCGGAAGCCGAGTACACACTGGGCGACGGCCCCTGTCGCACCGTGATGGAACAGGCCGCACCCGTGTTCGCGGACGACCTCGCGCAACAGCCCGACGCCACCCGGTGGCCGCTCTTCGCGCAGCAGGCCGTCGACCTTGGCGTGCACGCCGTGTTCTGCCTCCCCCTGGGAGGCGAGGCCCTGCCCATCGGCACCCTGGATCTCTATCGCATCAGCGCCGGCCCGCTCTCCGACCGGGACCAGGCCTTCGCGGTTCCTGCCGCCGACGCCATCACCACCGCCCTCCTGGGCCTCCAGGCACAGGATCCCGGAAGCGGAACCGATGAGGAGGGGTCGTGGCTGGATGCGGCTGAGACCGATCACGAGGAGGTTCACCAGGCCACTGGAATGATCATGGTGCATCTCGGGGTCGATCCCCAGGATGCGCTGGCCCGCCTGAGGGCCCACGCCTTCTCCCACGGAAAAACCGTGACGGAGGCGGCTTTCGACGTGATCGCCGGGAGAATCAGGTTCCATGACTAGCCCGCCCCACCGGCGGGTCGGAGCAGGGAAACGGTGAACCGGCATGACCACCACCCGAGAGCAGCAGCTCACCGAGGCGTTCGTCGCGCTCAGCGACACCCTCGGCGACAACGTAGATCCGCTCGTCCTTCTTGGACGCCTCGTCCACCACTGCGTCTCCCTGAGCTCCATCGACGCGGCCGGCGTCATGCTCGCCAACAGCCGCGGCGGGCTGCGCTCCGCGATCACGACCGAGCACGCCGCGGAACTCACCGAGATCTGGCAGTCCGAGGTCGAACAGGGCCCCTGCATCGAGGCATTCACCACCGGTAGCGCGGTCCACGCGCCCGAGCTTGCGTCGCAGCGGGACCGCTGGCCCGACTTCGTTCCCCTGGCCCGGGCCGCCGGATACGAAAGCGCCCACGCCCTCCCCCTGCACCACAGCGGGCAGACCATCGGCGCGCTCAACCTCCTCGCCCGCCACCCCACCGCCCTGACCGACGCGGAGAGCACGCTCCTGCGTGCCCTCGCCGACGTCGCCACCACCGCCCTCCTGTCCTGGGACCGCCAACCGCTGCGACCCGAGGACGTCACCACGCGCACCCAGACAGCCCTGATCGGAAAAGCGATCTTCGACACCGCAAGCGGCATGCTCGCCGCCACCGCCGACGTCACACCCGCCGAAGGCGCCGCCCAACTCCACGCCTACGCCGACCGTCACCGCTTGCGCCCCACCGACATCGCCGACCAGCTCGTACGCCGCACCCTCGACCCCTACACCGTCCTGAGCGACAGCACCTGACGGCGCGGTCAGCGTGACCCGCACATCCGAACCGCTCATGATCGGCCCGCACCCACGTCGGCATCCGTGAACACGGCCGGGTTGGTCCCCCTAGGCCGTCTCTTTCGGATCTTGCCGGGCCCGCGACGCCCGGCACCGCACCCGGCCGCGTTGTCGGGGCGCCCGAGTACGTCCAGTACACGGGCGCCCCTCCGCCTTGCCGGGCACGGCACCGGACGCCGCGGGCTCGGCCGACAAGATCCGAAAGAGACGG
>NZ_JBSGZP010000279.1:0-8859 GCF_053611065.1 Streptomyces sp. NPDC054840 | reverse complement strand
GACGACGGCCGGTACGCACAGGCAGGGAGTCCGTCATGACCGGCACGACCCTCACGGACAGCCGGGGCCGCGGGGGCCGGGTACGGCTGCCGGCGGCCCTGCGGCAGACCGCCACCATGGCGTGGCGCAGTCTGGTCTCGGTGAAGCACAATCCGCTGGAGCTCGTCGACTACAGCATCACGCCGATCATGTTCGTGTTCCTGTTCACCTACGTCTTCGGCGGGCAGATGGCGGGCTCCCCTCAGGAGTACCTCCAGTACGCGCTTGCGGGGATCATCGTTCAGAACACACTGTTCATGAGCATGTATACCGCCATGTCGCTCAACACCGATCTGACCAAGGGCGTGTTCGACCGGCTCCGTAGCCTGCCGATCGCCCGTTCGGCTCCGTTGTTCGGGCGGATCGTGGCCGATCTGGCCAAACAGCTGTGGGCCATGCTCCTGATGATCGCGCTCGGCACACTGCTGGGCTTCGAGATCACCGGCGGTCCGGCGGGCTTCGTCGGCGCGACGCTGCTGTTGCTGACGTTCGCCGCGGCCGTTTCGTGGACCGCGGTGCTGATCGGGATGATGGCCTCGGACGTGGAGAAGGTGCAGGTCTTCGCCTTCACCTTCATCTTCCCCCTCACCTTCACGAGCAGCGCGTTCGTCGAGGTCGACACCATGCCCGGGTGGCTCCAGGCCTGGGTCGAGGTCAATCCGGTGACCCAGCTGTCGGACGCGTTCCGCGGGCTGCTGCTCGGTACTCCGGTGAGCGGGCCCCTCTTCTGGTCGCTGCTGTGGGCGGCGGGCATCACCGCCGTCTTCATGCCGCTGGCGATGCGCGCCTACCGCTCCGAGAACCGCTGATCGGGGCTCAGTACGTGACGACGATCCGGCGTGCCGGGCCGTCCACCCGGATGAGGCCGCCGACGGGGATCACGACCTGCGGGTCGGTGTGGCCGAGGTCGACGTCGAACACCACCATGGTGTCGGGGGCGTACTCGTGGAGGGCCCGCAGGACGGCTTCCCGCTGTTGCCGGCGGAAGTCCGCCTTCGCCTGGGCGTCGAGCCGGTTCTCGAACGACCAGCTCTTGGCCCTGCCCATGAGCAGCGCGGGGAACTGGCGCAGCAGTCCCCGTTCGCCCATGCCGCGCAGGATCCGGTAGACCTCTTCGGCGGGCGGCATTTCCTCGGAGGTCTCCAGGAACAGCACGTTGCCGGCGTACGAGTCGACCGGTCGGGCCACGCGGTCGGCCATCAGCAGCCAGGAGATGATCTCCAGGTTTCCGCCCCAGCCGATGCCTTCGACGACCCGGTCGGCGTTGTGCCAGGACCAGCCGTCGGCGGGTTCCATCTGCGGCTCGGATGCGAAGGTGAGCGGATCCTCCCAGGGGCCGTTGACGTCCCCGTAGGTGCTCGCCGCCGTGAGTTCGTACGCGCCCGAGGTGAACAGCGCGGCCCGGAGGGAGGCGGCGGTCGTCGGGTGCATCGCGCCGGGCCGTCCGAATCCGACCATGACCGATCCTCCGTGGTAGCCGACGATGCCCAAGTCCCGCAGGAACAGCAGCAGGTTGGTGTTGTCGCTGTAGCCGAGGAACGGCTTGGGGTTGGCGCGCAGGAGGTCGCGGTCGAGGTGGGGAAGGACGGTGATCTGGTCGTCGCCGCCGATGCTGGTGATCACCGCCTTGATGTCGGGGTCCGCGAACGCCGCGTGGATGTCCGCCGCGCGCGCCTCCGGCGTCGCACCCATCGTCCGGGTCGTCGGGTATTCCACCGCCGTCAGTCCGAAGTCGTCCTGGAGTCTGTTCAACCCCAGCTCGTAGGGCATCGGGAACAGGCCGGGAAGGCCGGACGAGGGTGAGAGTACGGCGACCAGGTCTCCGGGGCGGGGCTTCGCGGGATAGCGGGGCTTCTCCATCCGATGATCATAGGAGTCGGGGTTCCGACCCCGCGCCGATTATCCGGGGCGGCCTAGCACCGACGCCGCAAACCGGCACGTCGGGCGCGCCCATATGACAACCATTCGGCCCTATGATCTCGCCTCGAAAGCAAAATCGAGACAAATCAGACTGTGTCCCGTGCTGTTCGGCGCATCCCGTCGGAGAAAACTGGTCCGCCGTCAGAGCGATGACGCATTCACCGAGAACAGGACCCCGACCACTGATCCGACTGTTACCTGCCAACCGATTGCGGAGGTGTCACGATGTCCTGCTTCAGGACCGACTTCCGAAAGGCCCCCAATGGCCTTCTCCCCACGTGTTGTTGCCCCAGAGCCCGCGCCGCCCTCTCCCTGCTGCTCCTGACGGCCGCCGCGCTGACCGGCCCCGCAGCACCGGCGAACGCCGCCACCCCCTATGGCGCCAGAGCCGTCGCGGTGGCCGCATCCAAACAGGGCTCGCCGTATGCCTACGGCGCCACGGGCCCCAAACGCTTCGACTGCTCGGGTCTCACCCTCTACGCCTTCAAGAAGGCGGGCAAACGGCTTCCCCGCACCGCCGACCAGCAGTACGAGCACACCCGCCACATCCCCGAGGCCGATCGCGCGGCCGGGGACCTGGTCTTCTTCCCCAGCGGCGCGACCATGACCCACGTCGGGATCTACGCCGGCGACGACCGGATCTGGCATGCCCCCCGCCCCGGCACCCGGGTGCGGCTGGAGCGGATCTGGAGCACAGCGGTCCGCTACGGGCGGGCCACCTGATCGGGCGCCCGGCCGGTCCGGCTCCGGCAATCCTGGTCTCCCGCCGCCACAGCGGCCGGACCCGGATCCGCGGGCAGCCTGCGTACCGCCCGCACGCTCGGGGCGAGCAGCAGCACCAGGCTCGCCGAAATCATCAGTACGGCACTCCAGAGCAGGACGGACTCCGTGCCGAGAGAGGTCGCCGCGGCGCCCACGACGAGGTAGCCCAGCGGCACGGACATGAGCTCACCGGCCGAGTTGAAGGAGCTGACCCGCCCGAGCACCTCGGACGGGAGCTGTTCCTGCACGGCTGTGTTCCAGCAGACGATCGCGATGTCCAGGCCGATGCCCGCCATGACGGCCGCCCCGGCCAGCACGGCGAGCGGCGCGCCCCAGGCGAGTGCGAGGAAGGGCAGCGCGAGAGGCAGGTTGGCGCAGACGCACACGACCATGATCCTGGACGGCTTCCATCTGAGGGCAACGATTCCCCCCAGGAGCAGGCCCGCCGCGAAGGACCCCTGGACGATTCCCCACGAAGGAGCACCCAGATGACTGTTCCGGGCCATCACGGGACCGAGGAGCTGATATCCGCCGAGCCAGAGGGCGACGACCACAGTGCCGGACAGCGTGTAGGTCCATACCCAGGAGAGACGGGAGAACTCTTTCCAGCCATCCTTGAAGTCGCGGAAGACTGATGCCGTGGTCTTGACGGGTCCGGCCGCCTCGAGACGGCTGCAGAGGACCGCCGCGACCGCGAAACTGGCGGCGTCCCAGCCCAGGGTCAGCTCCGGCCCGAAGAACGCGACGAGGGCCCCGCCGACCGCCGGCGCGAGGATGCGGATGACATTGCCGGGCAACCGCATCAGCGCGTTCGCCTGCTGCAGCTCGCCGGGACCGACGAGCTGCGGCAGCAGGCTGTTCATGGCGGGCTGGGTCAGTGCGGACGCACAGCCCGCCAGTGCCGCGAACAGGGCGATGCGCCCGGTGGTGGCCGTTCCCGTCGCCACGAGGAGTGCGACGCAGCCCTGGGTGACGGCCGGGACCACATTGCCGATGACGATGATCCGTTGGCGGGAGAACCGGTCCGCGACCACTCCTCCGACGAGGAGGAGCAGCAGCTGCGGGGCGGTGTTGGCCGCGAGGACGATCGCCAGGGACGCCGGGCTGCTGTCGAAGCCGAACACCGCGAAGGCCAGGGCCACGGGGGCCATCGCCGTGCCGCTCATCGAGATGAGACGTGCGAGGAGGAATAAGGTGAACGGCTTGTGCCGCAGCGCGGAGAGCGATACCTGTCGAACCATTCGACGGAGACTAGCGTGCTCCGCCGCAGGTGGCGGGTCCGGGAGGGGCCGGAGACTCAGAGGGACTCGCCGGGCCTCAGGTACCGGTACCCGTGCGAAGTCGCTTCGGCGAGCCAGCCGTTGACGCTGCTCAGACCACGTTCGTTGATCTGCGCATCGTGCATACCGAACGTCCGCCGCGGCCCCACGGCCTTGACGAAATCGATCGCCTCCACCAATTTCAGCCACGAACCCTGTACCGGCACCAGCAGCGTCTCGATCTCCTGCTCGGGCACGTGCAGCGAGTCACCCGGGTGGTAGACCGCGTCGTCGACGACGTAGCCGAGGTTCGCGCAGTCGGGGAGGCCACCATGGATGAAGGCGTGGCGGCCGCCGACCGCCCGTATGCGGAAGCCCGCGGCGGTGAACTCCGTCCCGGCGGACACCCCGATGACGTCCAGCCGCGGAATGTCCGCGTCGGCGGGGGCGTGGACCGGTACGCCGAGCCCGGCCAGGCGCAGTACGTCGACATGGTCGGCGTGCTCGTGGGTCACCAGCACGGCGTCCGCGCCGGCCAGGGCGGCCGGTTCGCTCCAGGTGCCGGGATCGATGACGAGGACCCGGCCGTCCTGCTCGATCCGGACACATGCGTGGGTGTACTTCGTGATCCGCATGGCTTCGGACCGTACAGGGCCCAGCGCGCCAACCACCTCTCATTTCAAGGTCGTTCGCGGATCATTTCACGGCCGGGTCATTCCCCGGTCGTCCCGTCGATCGCCTCGCGCAGCAGGTCCGCGTGCCCGTTGTGGCGGGCGTATTCCTCGATCATGTGGGTCAGGATGTAGTGCAGCGAGTACGGCTGATCGCCGAACCGCCCCGTCACGTCGAGGGATTCGGCGGCGTCCACGATCGCGCGCGACCGCTCGCACGTCTCTTCCCAGATCCTGAACGACTCGGCCACGTCCGCGTCCTCGACGTGGAACTCCGTCCACTCCCCCGCCTCGTTCTTCGGGAAGTGGCCCCGTACGTCCTCTCCGGCCAGGACGTTGCGGAACCATCCGCGCTCGACCTCCGCGAGGTGACGCACCAGCCCGAGCAGGGTCAGTCCCGACGGGGCGACCGCCCGCATCCGCAGCTGCCGCTCGCTCAGCCCGGCGCATTTCACCATCAGGGTGTCCCGCTGCCACTGCAGGACGCTGGTCAGGGTGGCGCGCTCATCGCCGGTCAGCACGGGCCGGGTCCGCTGTTCATCGATCACCGGGCGATCACCACATCCGGTGCGGGACCGTGCCCAGCGCGTTCTCACATCCCGGCCGGCGCAGTTGCCGGAAGAAGGCGCGGACGTCCCCCACCAGCAGCTCGGGCACCTCCATGGCGGGGAAGTGGCCGCCCCGGTCGAACGACGTCCAGCGCACGATGGTGTCGGTGCGCGCGGCGACGTGGCGCAGCGGGATGAAGTTGTCCCGGGGAAAGTCGGCCAGTGCGGTCGGGGTCCGCGACACCTCGGGCGGCCGGCCGGCGTAGGCGGCGTGCGCCCGCTCGTAGTAGATGCGGGCCGCGCTGCCGGCCGTTCCCGTGAGCCAGTACAGCATCACGTTGGTCAGCATCTGGTCCCGGTCCACCGGGCACGCGGGGTCGCTCCACTCGCTGAACTTCTCGGCGATCCAGGCGAGCAGCCCGACCGGCGAGTCGTTGAGCCCGTACGCGAGGGTTTGCGGCCGGGTCGCCTGGATGTCGGCGTACCCCTGCTTCTCGCGGGACCAGATCCGGTACCGCTCCCAGGAGGCCAGCGTCCGCTCCCGTTCGGCGGGGGACAGTGCGGCCAGCTCCTCCGGCCGGGGCTCGGCCGTGGCCCCGCCCCCGGGCAGCAGGTTCAGGTGCACCCCGATCACGTGGCCCGGCCGGATCAGCCCCAGCTCCCGCGAGATCGCGGCCCCCCAGTCGCCGCCCTGCACCCCGTACGAGCGGTGGCCGAGGCGTTCCATCAGCACGCCGAAGGCCCGGGCCACCCGCTTGAACTCCCAGCCCGTCTCGGTCGTGGGCCCCGAGAGCCCGAAGCCGGGAATGCTAGGCAACACCAGGTGGAAGGCGTCCCCCGGATCGCCACCGTGCGCCCGGGGATCCGTGAGCGGACCCGCGACGCGCTGGAATTCCACGAGTGAGCCCGGCCAGCCGTGGGTCATCAGCAGCGGGGTCGCGTCCGGCTCCGGCGAGCGGAGGTGCGCGAAGTGCACCCGCGCGCCGTCGATGACCGTGGTGAACTGCGGCCACGCGTTCAGCCGGGCCTCGGCCGCCCGCCAGTCGTACTCCTCGCGCCAGTGGGCGACGAGCTCCCGCATCCGGTCGAGCGGCATCCCGTACGCCCGGCCGACCCCGGGGAGTTCGTCGGGCCAGCGCACCCGGCCCAGCCGCTCCCGCAGGTCGTCCAGCTCGTCCTGCCCCACATCGAGCCGGAACTCGCACAACCGCTCGTCAAGATCACCCATGCCCCGCATGCTAAAGGCTGTCCTGTGATCCGCGGTGGGCGCACGGCGGCAGCTGCGGTGCCTCGCCGCGCTGTCGGAGTGCCCGAAGCCCGGTACGGTGGCGCACCTCCGCCTCGCGATGCACCGTATCGGACGCCGTGCGCGGATCCACCGGGGATGACGGGACAGCCCTCAGGGGGTGCCGTGCCGATCAGGCCGGGCCTGTGCGCGGTGTCAGTTGCCGGCCGCGCGGCGGGTCATCAGCCGTTCGAGCCCGTCCAGGATCCGGGCCAGCCCGAACTCCAAGGCCTGGTCCCGCCCGCCGTGTTCCGCCGCCGAGGCCAGCGCCGCCCCGAGGGCGGGGAACCGCTCTCCGTGCGCGCGCATCACCTCGCCCAGCATCGCCGCGAGTTGCTCAGGAGCGCCAGAAGGGCGGGGACCGCTCCGGTCTCTTTCTCGCCCCCTCGTCGAAGCTCGGCCTGTGCCTGCGCAACACCGCGCTCAGCAGAGGCCGCGTCCTCGCCTGGATGCTCAGGGCGGCGAAGGACGGGACCACCCTCGCGCTCCCCCACTACCCGGAGCACCCGGCCAACTCCGCGGAGCCCGACGCTAACCAAGCGAGCGGCCCCGACAACTCGTCTTCGCCATAGGCCTTTTGACCGTTCGAGAGGCTCGCCATCCGAGGAAGAATCACCCAAAGAACCGCACAACTCCCCGAACCGCTCCCCGCCTCCGCAAAAAAGTACCTGCCGACTGGTTTCTTTTCGGGTTGTCCGACTAGATTGACGGCGCACCGCGGCGAACAACGCTCGGGCAGTGACCAAGGGGACGAGCAGAACGTGGCGAGGGCCAGACAGGTGCGGGCCGAGATCACCCGCGAAGCCATACTCGACGGCGCGGCGGTCGCATTCGATCTCAGCGGGTTCGAGGGCACCAGCCTCAGTGACGTCGTCAGGAACGCCGGAGTCACCAAGGGCGCCCTCTACTTCCACTTCCCGTCGAAGGAAGCCCTCGCCCGCACCCTGATGGATGAGCAGCTCCTGGTCGCCGAGCGCGTCCCCACCACCGACGACCCGGGCCTGCAGACGGTCATCGACCTGACCCATCAGATGGCCCACGGACTGCGCACCGACGTCCGCATCCGAGCCGGCATCCGCCTGGTCATCGAGTTCGGCTCCTTCACGCACCCGGACCCGACCCCCTACGACGGCTGGATCGACACCTGCCGCACCTGTCTGACCCCCGCTCAGCAGCGCGGCGACATACACCCGTCGCTGGACATCCAGGACCTCTCGACGCTGCTCGTCGGAGCCTTCACCGGCATCCAGGTCACCTCGCACGTCCGCACCCGCCGTGAAGACCTCCACACACGCGTCACCGACCTGTGGAACTTCCTCCTCCCCACGATCGTCCCCCCGCAACGCATCGCCCTCTTCCACCCCATGGGCACGCCCGGGACCATTCCGACCACACCCACCCACTGACGCAGGGCGGTCTCGCACACGCCGTGGCGAACCACGGGGGTGCTCGCCACGGCGTGTTCGAGACCGCCCTGACCTGACCGAACCGACCCGGACCGACCCGGACCGACCCGGACCGACCCGGACCGACCCTGCGGCCGGGAGTCTCGTGGGCACCTACCTGCCCGACCACGAGGCCGCACCGATGCCGGACATACCGACCGCTCGGCGCGAGGGCCCCGGCTCGACGTCGGAGCCCCGTGGGTGCGGCGCACCCCGGGGCTCGGATGCCGATCGCCGGCGTCCGCGCCTGCCCGCGGAACCCGGCGCCTCCGGTGGGGCTCAGGCTTCCGCGGGGGCGAGGGAGTCGACGTCCTCCATGAAGCTCAGCATCCGCTCGTTGAGCAGGTCGGGGTGGTCGATCTGCGGGCCGTGGCCGGTCGCGGCGACGATCTCGGCGCGGGCGCCGGCTATCAGGCGGGGCACGCGTTCCAGCTGGCGCTTCGGGTGGACGAGCAGGCTGCGCTTGCCCATGACCAGGTAGAACGGCGTCCTGATCGAACCCAGTTCCTCGTCCGACAGGGGCAGCGGGGCGGGGCGGCGGATCCGGAACGCGCGGACGCTCGCCTGGATCATGGAGCGCAGTTCGGGGACGACCAGCACCGGCTGTTCCAGCCAGGAGGCCAGCCGCGGGCGGAGCGCCTTGGGGGCGAAGGTGGCGAAGAGGCTGGCGAAGATCCACACGAAGAAGCGCAGTCCGACCTTCTCCAGACCGCCCGGATCGAGGGCGGTGACGGAAGCGAGCCGACCGGGCCGCAGATGGGCCTGGTTGATGACCAACCAGCCGCCGTAGGAGGAGCCGACGAGGTGGACCCGGTCGAGACCCAGCGCGTCCAGGGCCTCGTCCATCCACCGGGCCGCGCGCTCGGGCTGCCACATCGGCTCGCGCTGGACGCTGCGGCCGGGGTCGCCGGGGGTGTCGAGCGCGTAGAC
>NZ_JBSGZP010000278.1:0-8861 GCF_053611065.1 Streptomyces sp. NPDC054840 | reverse complement strand
GCGCTCGACGAGAACCTCGCCGCCGGCCAGACGGTCGTCCTCGTCCGCCGCGGAAGCCCGGGCAGCGGCTCGGGCGACGGATCGGGCGACGGATCGGGCGACGGATCGGGCGACGGCTCGGGCGACGGCTCGGGCGGCGGCACGGCCGGCGCATCGGGCGGTACCGATGGCTGAGGACGAGCCGGCCCCCGTCATCGAGATGGCCGGCATAGCGAAGACGTATCCAGGGCCGCCGCCCGTGCACGCGCTGGCCGACGTCACGCTCGACATCCGGCCCGGCCGGCTGGCGGCCATCGTCGGCCCCTCGGGCTCCGGGAAGTCCACGCTGCTGAGCGTCCTCGGACTGCTCGACGTCCCGACCCGCGGCCGGTACCTGCTGCAGGGCAACGACACCACCGCCCTGTCCGAACGGGCCCGCACCGCCCTGCGGGCCTCCACGCTCGGCTTCGTCTTCCAGGCGTTCCACCTGGTCCCGCACCTGACCTGCGTACAGAACGTGGCCCTGCCGCTGGTGCACCTCGGCGTGCCGCGCGCCCAGCGGCGGCCGCAGGCGGTGCGGGCCCTGGAGTCCGTGGGCCTCGGGCACCGGCTCGACGTCAAGCCGACCACCCTCTCCGGCGGGGAACGGCAGCGGGTCGCGGTCGCGCGGGCCATCGTCCACCGGCCGGCGGTCGTGCTGTGCGACGAGCCGACCGGCAATCTGGACACCGCCAACTCGGCCCGCGTCATGGACCTGCTGACCGGACTGGTCGCGCAGGACCGGGCCGTGGTCGTGGTCACGCACGAACCGGATGTCGCGGCCAGGGCCGACCACGTCTTCAAGGTGGTGGACGGCCGTGTCTCGTAGACGTGCGACGGGCAGGGCGCCCGCACTCGGGAACCCCCGTACGTCCGCGGCGGATCTGCTCGTCCAGGCCTTCCTCGCGCTGTTCGGCCGCCGCTTCCGCACGCTCCTCACCATGGTGGGCATCTCCGTGGGGCTGGCCGCCGCCCTCGCCACGCTCGGCATCACGGCCAGTGCGGCCGGTGCCGTCTCCGACCAGTTCGACGCTCTCAAGGCGACGCGGGTGACGGTCAAGTACCCGTCGGAGGCCGTGGCCGGGGTGCGGCCGCGGCCCGACGGCGGCGACACCCAGCGAGTGCGCGACCTTAACGGCGTCCGCAGCGCCGGGCTGGTCAGCAGGGCCGGTGAGCAGCCGGCCGTCTCGCGGCTGCCCGGTGGCAAGGAGAACGACCTGCCGGAGAGCACGGTCATGGCCGCGCAGCCCGAAGCGCTGCTCGCCATGTCGGCCGAGCTCACGCAGGGCCGCTGGTTCGACACGGGTCACGAAGCCCGGCGCGAACGGGTGGCTCTGATCGACACGGCCGCCGCCTCCCGGCTGACGGTGGACGGCGGAGCCGCGAACTCCGTGATCCACGTCAACGGGGTCGCCTTCAGCGTCCTCGGCGTCTTCCGCGCCCCCACCGGCGACACGAACCTCACCGGCTCGGTGGTCATCCCGTACTGGGCCGCTCTGCAGGACCCGGCGGGACTGGGCTTCGCCCCCGCGGAAATGATCATCCGTACGGATCTGGGTGCCGCCGACCAGGTCGGTGAGGAGGCCCCCTTCGCCCTGGCCCCGGGCGCCCCGGACAAGCTCGTCGCGCTGGTGCCGCCGGACCCGCGGTCGCTGCGTCAGGGCGTCGAGTCGCAGACCCGGGCCCTGTTCCTCGGCCTGGCCGCCGTCTCCCTCGGCGTGGGCGCGCTCGGCGTCAGCAACACCGCCTACGTGTCCGTACTGGAGCGGCGCTCCGAGATCGGCCTGCGCCGGGCCCTGGGTGCCTCGCGGCGGGCGGTCGCCGGTCAGTTCTGCATCGAGAGCGG
Source organism: Streptomyces sp. NPDC054840 (assembly GCF_053611065.1). Taxonomy (NCBI): domain Bacteria; kingdom Bacillati; phylum Actinomycetota; class Actinomycetes; order Kitasatosporales; family Streptomycetaceae; genus Streptomyces; species Streptomyces sp. NPDC054840. Next base: position 6,997 of record NZ_JBSGZP010000278.1, on the reverse strand, counting down.
CCTGGTGGGACTGGCCGGGGGCGTGGTGGGTACGGTGCTCGGCATCCAGATCACCGCGGTGACCTGCCTGGCCAAGAACTGGCTGGTGGTCCTCGACCCCGCCCTCACCACCGCGGGCCCGCTGGTCGGCCTCGTCGTGGGCCTGGCCGCAGGCCTCTACCCGGCCCTGGCGGCCGCCCGCATCCTGCCCGCCGAGACGCTGCGCGCCGGTGTCTGAGGGCGGTCTTCGGCGGTCAGGGCCAGACGAGGCAGTACGGCTGGTGGCCGGCCTCGTGGAGGCGGTGGCTGAAATCCTGCCATTCGTGGAGCAGCTGGTAGACGTTGAAGGCGTCGCTGGGGCCGCCGCGGTCCGGGACCGTCGACCAGATGAAGGCCGCCGCGCCCACCGATTCCTCGCCGATGCCGCGCAGCGGGTCGACCACGGTCATGGGGAGCTTGACCACCGCGTAGTCGGGGTGGAGGACGACCAGCTCCAGCGGGGGCACCTTGTGGAGGGGTATGCCTTCGATGCCGGTCAGGACCATCGCGGCCACCGTCTCCGGCTTGATCTTGGTGAAGAGGCCGCCCATGCCGAGCTCGTCGCCGCCCAGTTCCTCCGGCCGCATCGTGACCGGGACCCGGGCCGCCGTGGCGCCGTCGGGCGCGCCGAAGTATTTGTACGTCACTCCCATGCCGCGGCCCTTGGGAAGGTCGTCGGACGGGGACGTGGGTACGGGGACGGCGTCGGCCGCCTCCGTGCCGCGCCGGCGGTGCTTGCCCCGGCGGCGGGCCTCGCGGGCGCGCTGCGGATCGAGGCCGTCCGTACCCTCGCCCGGTCCACCACCGCGTTGCATATCTCCACCCGACTGGTCTTGCTCGCCCCGGCCCCGCGGCCCCCGCCACGGAGCCTGATCATCATGGCAGTGACCTCCCCCGCGGCGACGCGGTGAAACGCCCGTCCGCAAGTCTGTCGCGGCCTCTGAGACCATGGCTTGTGTGAGCTACCCGTACCCGTATGAAGCCCCAGTTTCGCAGACGCTCTTCGAGCGCGCCTCCCTCGTGACCCCCGGCGGCGTGAACTCTCCCGTGCGCGCCTTCCGCGCCGTGGGCGGTACGCCCCGGTTCATGGTGTCCGGGACCGGTCCGTACCTCACCGATGCCGACGGTCGTGAGTACGTCGACCTCGTGTGCTCGTGGGGGCCGATGATCCTCGGCCATTCGCACCCCGAGGTGATCGAGGCCGTCCAGGCGGCCGTCGCCCGCGGTACCTCCTTCGGTACGCCCGGTGAGGGCGAGGTGGCGCTCGCCGAGGAGATCGTCGCGCGCATCGAACCCGTGGAGCAGGTCCGCCTGGTCTCCTCCGGCACCGAGGCGACCATGTCGGCGATCCGGCTGGCCCGCGGCTTCACCGGTCGCGCCAAGGTCGTGAAGTTCGCCGGCTGCTACCACGGTCACGTGGACGCCCTGCTGGCCGCAGCCGGTTCCGGCCTGGCGACTTTCGCGCTGCCGGACACCCCCGGTGTGACGGGCGCGCAGGCCGGCGACACGATCGTCCTGCCCTACAACGACCTCGAAGCGGTACGGGCGGCCTTCGCCGCGCACCCCGGCGAGATCGCCTGCGTGATCACCGAGGCCGCGCCCGGCAACATGGGTGTGGTGACCCCCGCCGACGGCTTCAACCAGGGGCTCGCGGACCTCTGCCGGGAGAACGGGGCGCTCTACATCTCCGACGAGGTCATGACCGGCTTCCGGACCTCCCGCGCCGGCTGGTACGGCGTCGACGGGGTTAAGCCCGACCTGATGACCTTCGGCAAGGTCATGGGCGGCGGCTTCCCCGCCGCGGCCTTCGGCGGCCGCGCCGACGTCATGGGCCACCTGGCCCCCGCCGGTCCCGTCTACCAGGCCGGCACGCTCTCCGGTAACCCCGTCGCGACCGCCGCCGGTCTCGCGCAGCTGCGCCTGCTCGACCCGGCCGCGTACGAGAAGGTCGACGCGGTCTCGAAGGAGATCCAGGGCCTGGTCACCGGCGCGCTCACCAAGGAGGGCGTGGCGCACCGGCTGCAGACCGCGTCCAACATGTTCTCCGTCTTCTTCACCGAGGACGAGGTGCGCAACTACGACGACGCCAAGAAGCAGGAGAGCTTCCGCTTCAACGGGTTCTTCCACTCGATGCTGGCGCAGGGTGTCTACCTGCCGCCGTCCGCCTTCGAGTCCTGGTTCGTCTCCACCGCCCACGACGAGAAGGCGATCGAGCGCATCGCGGCGGCGCTGCCGGCCGCCGCCCGAGCCGCCGCGGAGGCCACCGCATGAGCAGCGCCACGCCCGCCAACCCCGACCTGACCGTCGTGCACCTGGTGCGCCACGGTGAGGTGCACAACCCCGACGGTGTGCTCTACGGGCGCCGTGACGGTTATCACCTCTCCGAGCTGGGCCGGCAGATGGCGGACCGGGTCGCCGACCACCTCAAGGGCCGGGACATCGCCTACGTGGTGTCCTCCCCGCTGGAGCGGGCGCAGGAGACGGCGGAGCCGATCGCCAAGGTCCACGGCCTGGACCTGGCGACCGACGCGCGCCTGCTGGAGGCGGAGAACGTCTTCGAGGGCAAGACCTTCGGCGTCGGGGACGGCGCGCTGCGCAAGCCCGGCAACTGGAAGCACCTGACGAACCCGTTCAAGCCGTCGTGGGGCGAGCCGTACGTCGAGCAGGTGGTCCGGATGATGAGCGCGCTGGAGGCGGCGCGCGACGCGGCCCGCGGCCGGGAGGCGGTGGCGGTCAGCCACCAGCTGCCGATCTGGATCGTGCGCAGCTTCGCGGAGAAGCGCCGGCTGTGGCACGACCCGCGGCGTCGGCAGTGCACGCTCGCCTCGATGACCTCCTTCACCTTCCAGGGCGACAAGCTGGTGTCGGTGGGGTACAGCGAGCCGGCCCGGGACCTGGTCCCGGCGCATCTGCTGGCCGGGGCCAAGCCGGTGAAGGGTGCGTCCAAGGCGTTCGGCGCCTGATCCCGTCCGGCCGGACCGGCCCGTCCGGCTGATCGGGTCTTGATCGACCTACTGTTACAGGCCGTTACGGTTCTGCCCAACTAAAGACAACTCGCGCGGGAATCACCGTGTCAGCTCGCATGTCCGATCTGATTGTCCGTTTATTTGGATTCGGGTCGGTATGGGTGGTCGACAGTGGGGACGGTGACATGCGCGACATCAGGGGAGTCAGTCGGAGGGGGTTGCTGGGACTGGGGCTCGGTGCGGCCGCCGCGATGGGAATCGCGGGCTGCGGCTCATCGGACACGTCCGGTCCCGGCTCTCCCGGACCCGTCAGGAACCCGAAGAATCCGAAGCCCGGCGAGAAGCCGGCGGCCAGGCCCATCGGTGACGGCTCCACCGCCGACACCGGCCGGCAGCCGAACCAGCCGGACGCGCCCGTACCCCTCCAGCCGGGCGAGACCCCGCCGCAGTTCGTCGTCTTCAGCTGGGACGGCGCCGGGGAGATCGGCAACGGTCTCTTCCCGCGCTTCCTCAAGCTCGCCAAGGACCACGGCGCGGCCATGACCTTCTTCCTCTCCGGCATCTATCTGCTGCCCGAGTCGAAGCGGCACCTCTACCGGCCGCCGAACAACCCCGTCGGGGCCTCGGACATCGGCTACCTCAAGGACGAGAACGTCCGCGCCACTCTCACACACGTCCGGCAGGCCTGGCTGGACGGGCACGAGATAGGCACCCACTTCAACGGCCACTTCTGCGCCGGAGCCGGCTCGGTCGGCAGGTGGACCGCGGAGGACTGGCAGAGCGAGATCGACCAGGCCGTGTCGTTCGTCACCAACTGGCGCACGAACACCGGATTCGCCGACCTCCAACCCCTCCCCTTCGACTACGCCAAGGAACTGAAGGGCGCTCGCACCCCCTGCCTGCTCGGCCGGGACAGTCTCCTGCCGACGGCTCAGCGGCTGGGCTGGCGCTACGACTCCAGCTCGCCCGGCGGTCTCCAGGTCTGGCCGGTGCGCAGGTCGGGCATCTGGGACCTGCCGCTGCAGTCCCTGCCGTTCCCGGGGCACTCGTTCGAGGTCCTCTCGATGGACTACAACATCCTCGCCAACCAGTCCAAGAGCACGACCAGGGGCGTGCCCGCCAACTACCCGGGGTGGCGCACCCAGGCCACGGCCACCTACCTGGGCGGCTTCCGGCGGGCCTACGAGACGAACCGCGCGCCCCTGTTCATCGGCAACCACTTCGAGGAGTGGAACGGCGGCATCTACATGGACGCAGTCGAGGAGGCACTCAAGGGCATGGCGGACAAAAGGGATGTACGGCTCGTATCCTTCCGGCAGTTCACCGACTGGCTGGAGGTCCAGGACCCCAAGGTGCTCGACAGGCTCCGCGGCCTCGGACCGGGCCAGTCACCGGCCGGCGGCTGGAGCATCTACCTGACCGCCGCCTGACGGCGCGGCGAAGGTTGCCCGAGCAGGGCGCGGACATCGCTCCGGGGGGCGCGGAAGATCCGCGAATTGCTCATGCGAAACTTTTCACATGAGCCTTGTCCGCGCGCGTATCCGTCGTAGTAGCCGCCGCTCGACCGGCAGCCGTGCCACCCTGCTGGCCGTGGCGACCCTGGCCGGTGCCCTCACGCTGTCGGCGTGCACGGGTTCGGACGGCGGCAAGCCGGTCAGCGGGTCCGGCGGCAACTACGTCACGGGTGCGAGCGGCATCTCCACCGTGTCCCGTGCGGAGCGCGTCGATGCCCCCAAGCTCGACGGCGAGACCGTCCGCGACGAGACCCTGGACACCACCACGCTCAAGGGCAAGGTCGTTGTCCTCAACGTGTGGGGCTCCTGGTGCCCGCCGTGCCGCGGCGAGGCCGGGGACTTCGCGACGGTCTCCAAGGAGTACGCCGACGCCGGCAAGGACGTCGCCTTCGTGGGGATCAACACCCGCGACAACAGCAAACAGAACGCGATCGCCTTCGAGGAGAACTACGGGATCACCTACCCGAGCCTCTTCGACCCCGCCGGGAAGCTGATGCTCCGCTTCCCCAAGGGCACGCTCAACCCGAACGCCATCCCCTCCACCATCATCCTCGACAAGGACGGCAAGATCGCCGCCCGCAGCCTGGCCCCGATCGGCGCCGAGACGCTGCGGTCGATGATCGAGCCGGTCCTCACGGAGAAGTGACCTCGTGGGCGCTGTGGGAGTTCCGCATCACAGGTTCGTGGGACAGCATCGTCAGCGACAGGCAGAGCGGGACCCAAGGCTTCACGGTGGGGATCTGAGGACTGAAGGCACATGAGTACGACAGACAAAGCGAGCACCGACACGTCCGCCGAGGCGGACCCCACCGACGCCGCCGCAGGTGCCCAGCTCTCCACCGCCCCGCTGGAGGACAGCCCCACCGGGCCGGCCGTCGGCCTCGGAGTGATCGGCTGGGCCCGCTGGTTCTGGCGGCAGCTCACCTCCATGCGGGTGGCGCTGATCCTGCTCTTCCTGCTGTCCCTGGGCGCCATCCCGGGCTCGATCATCCCGCAGAACAACGTCGACGCGATGAAGGTCGTCGAGTGGAAGCGGGACAACCCCTCCTGGGTGACCGTCGCCGACAAGCTCCAGCTCTTCGACGTCTACAGCTCGGTGTGGTTCTCCGCGATTTACCTGCTGCTGTTCATCTCGCTCATCGGCTGCATCGTGCCGCGCTCCTGGCAGTTCGTCGGCCAGCTCCGCGGCCGCCCGCCCGCCGCCCCCCGGCGCCTCGACAGGCTGCCCGCCCACACCACCTGGCGCACCGGCAAGGCCCCGGACGAGGTCCTCTCGTCCGCGCGCACGGTGCTCCGCGGCAGCCGCTTCCGCACCGAGTCCGGCGAGGGCCACGTGGCGGGGGAGAAGGGCTACCTCCGCGAGGCCGGGAACCTGATCTTCCACGTCGCGCTGATCGTGATGCTGGTGGCCTTCGCCTGGGGCCAGTACTTCAAGTCCGAGGGCGGCAAGCTGGTCCTGCGCGGCACCGGCTTCTCGAACACGCTCACCCAGTACGACGACTTCAAGTCCGGCACCCTCTTCGACCCGGACGACCTGCCGCCCTTCAGCTTCACGCTGGACCGGTTCGACGCGACGTACGAGATGACCGGCCCGCAGCGGGGCACCCCGCGCGACTTCAAGGCGTACGTCACCTTCTCGGACGGCGCCCACGGTGCTCCGCAGAAGCGTGAGATCCAGGTCAACAAGCCCCTGGAGGTCGACGGCTCCAAGGTCTACCTGCTCGGCCACGGCTACGCGCCGATCGTCTCGGTGACCGACTCCACCGGCAAGGTGATCTTCAAGGACGCCGTGCCGATGCTCCCGCAGGATGCCAACCTCACCTCCACCGGGGCCGTCAAGGTCACCGACGGCTACAAGGACAAGGACGGGAAGAAGGAGCAGCTCGGCTTCAACGCCGTCTTCGTGCCGAGCTTCGCCGGTGAGGGCATGGGCACGATGTTCTCGCAGTTCCCCGCCCTCCTGAACCCACAGCTCATGCTCAACGCCTGGCACGGCAGCCTCGGTGTGGACTCGGGTCTGCCGCAGAACGTCTACCGGCTCACCACCACCAAGATGGAGCCCTTCAAGGACGAGTCGGGCGGGCAGTTCAAGCAGAAGCTGGCGCCCGGCGACACGATGACCCTGCCGGATGGCGCGGGCACCGTGAAGTTCGAGGGCATCGAGCGGTGGGCCACCTTCTCCGTCACCCACCAGCCCGGCAGCGGCCTCGCCCTCACGGGTGCGATCGCCGCCATCGCGGGCCTGGCCGGATCGCTGTTCATCCAGCGCCGGCGGATCTGGGTCCGCGCGGTGACCGGCAAGGACGGCGTGACCGTCGTCGAGATGGCGGGCCTGGGCCGCAGCGAGTCCACCAGGCTCCCGCAGGAGCTGGCGGAGCTCGCCGCCCAGCTGCACCGGCAGGCGCCCACCGCGCCTGCCGCAATGGCCGAACCACGTGTCGAAGAAACCCCTGAAGGAGAGCGCGGATGACGCCGCTCGCAGCCGCAGCCAACGAGAAC
>NZ_JBSGZP010000277.1:0-8877 GCF_053611065.1 Streptomyces sp. NPDC054840 | reverse complement strand
GGCGGGACGCTGGCGGGCCTCGCGGCCGGGCTGGCCCCCGGGCAGCGGGCGCTCGGGGTTCCGGTCCTGGCGGGCGGTTTCCTGGCCGCGGAGATACGTTCCCTCCAGGCGGCCGCCTTCGGGGGCCCGGCCGGCGCGTGGACCCTGGCCGAGGACTTCCATCACGGCGGCTACGCCCGGGTCCCGGCCGAGCTGGAGGCCTTCGCCGCCGACTTCGGATCCCGCCACGGCCTCCCGGTGGAGCGGATCTACGTGGCCAAGCTGCTCTGGGCCCTGGCCGAGCTCACCGCGTCCGGCGCCTTCCCGCGCGGCACGACCCTCGCCGCCGTCGTCACGGGCCGGCCGTAACCGCGCTGGGTCCTGTCCGCGAAGCCCCGCCTGCCCCGCGGCCGGCCGGCGTTACCCTGCCCACACGCCCTAGCTCTCCTCGCGGTAGGCCGCGGCCTCCTCCAGGTCCAGCCGGCGCAGCAGCGCGCGCAGCATCTCGTCGTCGATCCGCCGCTGGTCCCGCAACGTCACGAAGACCTCCCGTTCGGCCGCGATCATCTCCCGCGCGAGCCGCCGGTAGATGTCGTCCGCCGACTCGCCCGTCTCCGGATTGACCTCGCCCAGCCGCTCCCACACCGCGTTGCGCCGCCGCTCCATGACCGTCCGCAGCCGGTCCGCCAGGGGCGGCGGCAGCGTGCTGTTCTCCGGTTCCTCCAGCAGCTCCGCCAGCCGCTCGTCGGCCGCCCGTGAGGCCTCGCTCTGTGCCTGCGCCTCCGCCAGGGTCTCGGCCTGCACGTCCTTCGGCGGCAGTTTCAGTGCCCGGATCAGCGGTGGCAGCGTCAGCCCCTGCACCACCAGCGTCCCGATGACCGTGGTGAAGGTCAGGAAGAGGATCAGGTTCCGGTGCGGCACGGTCATCGGCACGGAGAAGGCGATGGCCAGCGAGACCACGCCGCGCATCCCGGCCCATCCCACGATGACCGGGGCCTTCCAGTCGGTCTCCGGCTCCCGGTCCCGGATCCGCGGCGACATCCAGCGGGGCACGAAGGTCGCCGGGAAGACCCACAGGAACCGGGCCACCACCACCGCGAGGAACACGGCGACCGCGTACCAGGCGGCGTGCAGGCCGTTGTACTCGCCCAGCCCCGTGAGGACCACCGGCAGCTGGAGCCCGATCAGCGCGAAGACCACCGACTCCAGCACGAAGGCGACCACCTTCCACACCGCCTCCTCCTGGAGCCGGGTGGCGAAGTCGACCTGCCAGTTCCGGTGCCCCAGGTAGAGCGCGACCACGACCACCGCGAGCACTCCGGAGGCGTGCACCCGCTCGGCGGCCGCGTACGCCACGAAGGGGATCAGCAGCGACAGGGTGTTCTGGAGCAGGGGCTCCCTCAGCCGCGTGCGCAGGTGGTGGATCGGCACCATCAGCAGCAGGCCCACGCCGATGCCGCCCACCGAGGCCAGCAGGAACTCCGCGATCCCGCCCGCCCAGCCGGCGCTCACCCCGACGGCGGCGGCCAGCGCCACCTTGTACGCGGTGATCGCGGTGGCGTCGTTGACCAGGGACTCGCCCTGCAGGATGGTCGTGATCCGGTTCGGCAGCTTGAGCTTGCGGGCGATCGCGGTGGCGGCGACCGCGTCCGGCGGGGCGATCACCGCGCCCAGCACCAGCGCCACCGGCACGGAGAGCCCCGGCACCAGCACGTACGCCGCGTACCCGACGGCGAGCGTCGCGAAGAGCACGTAGCCCACCGAGAGCATCGCGATGGGCCGGACGTTCGCGCGCAGGTCCAGGTACGAGCTGTCCACCGCCGCCGTGTACAGCAGCGGCGGGAGCAGCAACGGCAGCACGATGTGCGGGTCGAGGGCGTAGGCGGGCACCCCCGGGACATACCCGGCCAGCAGGCCGGCGGCGACCAGCAGCAGCGGCGCGGGCACCGGGGTCCGGCGCGCCAGCCCGGCGACCGCCGCACTGCCGGCGATCAGCGCCACCAGCGGCAATACCTCCATCGAAGATCCACCTCAATCGTCGGCCGCTCGCCCCGAACGCGCGGGCTCGGCGAAGGAGATCCCCAGGACTCGCACGGCGGGAACGTATTCTGTACGAGATCAAGCTCCGGTCAAAGCGTGACGCAACGACACTCCGCTGCTCGCGGCTCCGACCCGTGCGCGCGGTGCGCGGTGCGCCGCAACACTGAAGGCCGGGGTTCCGGTAGAGGAGAATGCGATGAGCCAGTGCACCCATGTTGCCGAACTGCCGCGTCCCGAACCGGTGCCCTCGCACCACACCTGCCCCGAATGCCTGGCCCTCGGCAGCCACCCCGTGCAGCTGCGGATGTGCCTGGGGTGCGGGCACGTGGCCTGCTGTGATTCCTCACCCCACCGGCACGCCACCGCACACCACGAGCAGACCGGCCATCCGGTGATGCGGAGCTTCGAACCGGGTGAGACGTGGCGCTGGTGTTTTGTCGACGGTTCGATCGTCTGAAGCGGGGTAGTTCAACCCTCCGCCGGTTCCCCTGATTTGGGCCCCGCAGACCCCTAGCCACTGTGCGTACCCATGGGCTTACCATCAGTCACTGGCTCGCAGGCGGGGTGCTCGAAGCGGGCGCCGAGAGGGGTGCCGCGACACGATCGCCCGGATCGCGATAGCGTCACCGGCGAACAGAGCTCGTACCACCTTGGAGGTGAGGGTGTCCCAGATCGCAGGCGAGCCCGGGACTCAGGACTTCGTGGAAGTCCGGCTGCCCGCTGCGGGTGCCTACCTGTCGGTGCTGCGGACGGCCACGGCCGGCCTCGCGGCACGTTTGGACTTCACCCTCGACGAGATCGAGGACCTGCGCATCGCGGTGGACGAGGCCTGCGCGATCCTGCTCCAGCAGGCCGTGCCGGGCTCCGTCCTCAGTTGCGTGTTCCGGCTGATCGACGATTCGCTGGAGGTGACCGTCTCGGCGCCGACCACCGACGGGCGCGCACCGGAGCGTGACACGTTCGCGTGGACGGTCCTGTCGGCGCTGGCCGGCAAGGTCGAGGCCACGGTCGAGGAGAACCGGACGGTGAGCATCAGCCTCTACAAACAGCGCGGCGCGGGACCAGGCCCGGCGTGAGCGGCGGGGAGATCCCGGTGCGGGGCGGGGATCGGCCCCGGGTATGGCAGCACGAGGTCGACGGCGGCATCCCGGAGCAGCAGCACGCCCGGCCGCACCCGGCTGACGCGGATGCGGAAGACGGCTTTTTGGACTCGGCGGAGCGACGGGCGGGCCCTATGAGCGAGAACCAGCAGGAACAACCACAACCATCCCGGCCGACCGGAACGGGAGCCGAGGCCGAGGCCACGGCCCCCCTGGTACCGCCGGTGCCGGTGTTCACCGCGGCCCCGGCGCTGCCGGATCCGCGCGATCGCAGTGGCGCGCGGGCCCTGTTCATCGAACTGCGGGCGCTGCCGGACGGTTCGGTGGAGAAGGCCGAGCTGCGCAACCGGCTGGTACGGATGCACCTGCCCCTGGTGGAACACCTGGCGCGGCGCTTCCGCAACCGCGGTGAGCCGCTCGACGACCTGACCCAGGTCGCGACGATCGGCCTCATCAAATCGGTGGACCGGTTCGACCCGGACCGCGGGGTCGAGTTCTCCACGTACGCCACGCCCACGGTGGTCGGCGAGATCAAGCGCCACTTCCGGGACAAGGGCTGGGCGGTACGGGTACCGCGTCGTCTGCAGGAGCTGCGGCTCTCGCTCACGACGGCCACGGCCGAACTGTCCCAGCAGCACGGCCGCTCTCCGACGGTGCACGAACTGGCCGAGCGGCTGGGGATCTCCGAGGAGGAGGTGCTGGAGGGACTGGAATCGGCCAATGCCTACAGCACGCTCTCCCTGGACGTGCCGGACACCGACGACGAGTCGCCGGCGGTCGCGGACACCCTGGGCTCGGAGGACGAGGCCCTGGAGGGCGTCGAGTACCGCGAGTCCCTCAAGCCGCTGCTGGAGGGCCTGCCGCCGCGGGAGAAGCGGATCCTGCTGCTTCGCTTCTTCGGCAACATGACCCAGTCGCAGATCGCCCAGGAGGTCGGCATCTCGCAGATGCACGTTTCCCGGCTGCTGGCCCGCACCCTGGCCCAGCTCCGCGAAAAGCTCCTCGTCGAGGAGTAGGCGAGCGCGGGAGGAACCGGACGACCGGTTATCGGGCCTGTTCCCCGGGCCCGATACCGAGAGCCTCGGTCGCCGTCGGATTCACCAGGAGCACGACGACGGCCACCGCGGCGACGGCCAGCGCCACGGCGGCGGCGATCATCGCACCGCCGGTGCTGTAGAGGGTCCAGGCCACAGGCAGCGCCATCAGCTGGGTGATCAGGGCCGGGCCGCGGCTCCACCGGCGCCCCAGCCGAAGCCCGCGGGCCGCGACCAGCGGCAGCGCGGCGAGCGCGAGCAGGGTGATCCCGCCCGTCTCGGCCTGCTGCGGGGAGTCGGGGTCACCGGCGATCCCCACGAACAGCATGTAGAGCCCGAGGCCGGCCAGGGCCAGGCCCTCCAGGGCGGTGAGCGCGGCGGCCGCGGTCAGCCGGCCGGGCAGCGCGGTGGTCGGGGCGGCGGCGGGGGCGGGGGCATGCGCGGGCTGCTTCTTACTCACTCCAGCAGGGTAGCGGCGCCCGCCGGACCCCGGAGGGGACGGGCAGTAGGGTCGGCATGTGAAGGGGTGGGTAGTCTGGCGCTCATGCGTGCACTTCTCGTGGCCAACCCAGCAGCGACCACCACCAGTGCGCGCACGCGCGACGTCCTGACCCATGCCCTGGCCAGCGAGATGAAGCTGGAGGCGGTCACCACCGAGTACCGCGGGCACGCCCGGGACCTGGGGCGCAAGGCCGCGCACGAGGGGCTCGACCTCGTCGTCGCCCTCGGCGGCGACGGCACGGTCAACGAAGTGGTCAACGGACTCCTGCACGACGGGCCCGATCCGGAGCGGCTGCCGCGGCTGGCGGTGGTCCCCGGCGGCTCCACCAATGTGTTCGCGCGCGCCCTGGGACTGCCCAACGACGCGGTCGAGGCGACCGGCGCCCTGCTGGACGCACTGCGGGAGCAGCGCGAGCGGACCGTGGGGCTGGGCTTGGCGGCCGGCACCCCGGGTACGGAGGACGAGTCGGTCCCGGCCCGCTGGTTCACCTTCTGCGCGGGCTTCGGCTTCGACGCGGGAGTGGTGGGCCGGGTGGAGCAGCAGCGCGAGCGCGGCAAGCGTTCGACGCACGCCCTGTACGTGCGACAGCTGATACGCCAGTTCTGGGAGGAGCCGAACCGGCGTCACGGAACGGTCACGCTGGAGCGCCCCGGTGCGGACCCTGTGACCGATCTGGTGCTGTCGATAGTGTGCAATACGTCACCGTGGACGTATCTGGGGAATCGTCCCCTTTACGCCTCCCCCGAAGCTTCGTTCGATACTGCGCTTGACGTATTGGCCCTGGACCGTTTGTCAACTCCGGCGGTCGCGCGGTACGCGACACAGCTCCTGACCTCCACTCCTGAGCGGGGTCCACACGGCAAGCACGCGGTGTCTCTGCACGATCTGACCGACTTCACCTTGCATTCGAAGGTTCCGCTTCCCTTCCAGATGGACGGTGATCACCTCGGACTGCGGACCAGCGTTCGGTTCACAGGCGTACGCCGTGCACTGCGTGTGATTGTGTGAGTAGAAGGGCCCGAAGGCCTTTCACTCGAACGTTTACACGCCGGTCCACCCTCACGATGTAGGGCTGTGACCTAGTAGACACCGACGAATCAAAAAAAACTTTCCGGAAGGGGTTGTATCCCCGTCCGAGGTTTGCGAATCTCTTCATGGCGATCGGGACAGCCCGCAACACCCGGCACCCACACAGACCGCCAGAACCCCTCCACGAATCTCTGACTGATCACCCGCGTGAAACCGGGCGGTCGCGCTTCCCTCACGGGGGATTCGTGAAAGCGTTCACATTCACAAGCAACCTGTTCGCAATACAAGGAGATGGAGCAGCCATGGACTGGCGTCACAACGCCGTTTGTCGTGAGGAAGACCCGGAACTCTTCTTCCCCATCGGCAACACCGGTCCTGCGCTGCTGCAGATCGAGGAAGCCAAGGCCGTCTGCCGCCGTTGCCCCGTCATGGAGCAGTGCCTGCAGTGGGCGCTCGAGTCCGGTCAGGACTCCGGCGTCTGGGGCGGTCTCAGCGAGGACGAGCGCCGCGCCATGAAGCGCCGCGCCGCTCGCAACCGGGCGCGCAACGCCAGCGCCTGACAAACGACTTTCGAGCCTCGACGCGCAGCGCGTAGTACCGAACAAGCGCTCAGCACCGTGCTCTTGAGCCCCGGACCGAATGATTCGGTCCGGGGCTCAGTGCTGTTCGGGGTCCGGTCCGGGTCGGCGGACCGATAGCCGGGTGACGGCCGGGTGAAGGCTGGCGCCGGGCAGACCGTCACACTGAGTCACAGCCTGGCTGCTGCTCCGCGTTACTTCTGCGGGCTGGACGGGATGTCGAGGACGACCTTGGTGCCGCGCGGCTCGGCCCGGAGCATGTCGAACGTGCCGCCGAGCTCCCCCTCCACGAGGGTCCGTACGATCTGCAGCCCCAGATTGCCGGCCCGCTGGGGGTCGAATCCCTCGGGCAGACCGCTGCCGTCGTCGAGCACGGTGATCAGCAGCCGTCCGTCGGTACGACCGCTTCCTGTGCGGATCGCGGCCACCTCCACGGTGCCCCGCTCCCCCTGGGTGAAGGCGTGCTCCAGGGCGTTCTGCAGGATCTCCGTGAGCACCATCGCCAGGGGGGTGGCGACCTCCGCATCCAGGATCCCGAACCTGCCGGTGCGTCGGCAGTCGACCTTGCCCGGGGAGATCTCCGAGACCATCGCGATGACGCGGTCGGCGATCTCGTCGAACTCGACCCGCTCATCGAGGTTCTGAGAGAGCGTCTCGTGCACGATCGCGATCGATCCGACACGGCGCACGGCCTCGTTCAGCGCCTCGCGGCCCTGCGGTGAATCCATCCGGCGGGACTGGAGCCGCAAGAGTGCGGCCACCGTCTGGAGGTTGTTCTTCACCCGGTGGTGGATCTCCCGGATGGTGGCGTCCTTGGTGATCAATTCACGTTCGCGACGACGCAGTTCCGTGACGTCGCGGCACAGCACCAGGGAGCCGATCCGGGTGCCCTTCGGCTTGAGCGGGATGGCGCGGAGCTGAATGACCCCGCCGTTGCCGTCGACCTCGGTCTCCCGGGGGGCCCAGCCGCTGGCGAGCTTGACCAGGGCCTCGTCCACCGGTCCGCGGGAGGGGGCGAGTTCCGCCGTGGTGTTGCCCAGGTGCTGCCCGACGAGATCGGAGGCGAGGCCGAGCCGGTGGTAGGCGGAGAGCGCGTTCGGGGAGGCGTAGGTCACCACGCCGTCGGCGTCGAGGCGGATCAGGCCGTCCCCGACCCGCGGGGAGGCATCCATGTCGACCTGCTGGCCGGGGAACGGGAAGGACCCCGCGGCGATCATCTGGGCGAGGTCGGAGGCGGACTGGAGGTAGGTCAGCTCCAGCCGGCTCGGTGTACGCACAGTGAGCAGATTGGTGTTGCGCGCGATCACTCCCAGTACCCGGCCCTCGCGGCGGACGGGGATCGACTCGACGCGGACCGGCACCTCCTCGCGCCATTCGGGGTCACCCTCGCGCACGATCCGGCCCTCGTCGAGCGCGGCGTCCAGCAGCGGACGGCGGCCGCGCGGCACCAGGTGGCCGACCATGTCGTCCTGGTACGAGGTGGGGCCGGTGTTCGGGCGCATCTGGGCGACCGAGACGTACCGCGTGCCGTCGAGGGTGGGCACCCACAGGACGAGGTCGGCGAAGGACAGGTCGGAGAGCAGTTGCCACTCCGAGACCAGCAGGTGGAGCCACTCCAGGTCGGTTTCACCGAGAGCGGTGTGCTGGCGTACGAGGTCGTTCATGGAGGGCACCTTGCGAGCGTACCCCGGGTACGCGCCATGACTTTCCCCACGGCGGTACTCAGGAGTATCCAAGCGGGGCGCGGGCCGCGTACTGTTGGAGGAAGTGACGGGTTTCCATGCCCTGTCATTGGATGGACAGAACAGAATGGTCTAGTCCACAATTGATTGCAGAACCTCCGCCCTCCCCGCACAGGAGGACGGATAGAGGTAAGCCGCGCGCTCTGCCCTGACCGCGCAGGCACCTCCACCGGCCGTCGGGAACCGCACACCTGTCGGCCGTAAGTACTCCGGGCTACGGTGCCGGGCGGGTCGAGGGTCCCGTCCTGCACCGTGGCCCAGAGGAACTCCTCCCCGGAAACGCCGCGCGGATACCGGGCGCGGTCCCCCGGCCGGTCAGGCCTCGGGCGAGGCCATCAGGGCCCGCTCCGCCACCGCCTCCAGTTCTTCCCGGCTCGCGCCGTCGCGGGACTGCTGGGACATCCCCTGAAGCACCGCTCCGGCGTACCGGGCGAGCGCCCGCGCGTCCGTGTCGGCGGGCAGCACCCCGGTGGCCATGTCGGCCCGGATCACATCGGCGGCCTCGCGCAGGATGCGGGCGATCGCGGCTGGAGCGGCTGTGTGACGGGGGCCGGATCGTGAACGTGACCGGCACGCCGGACATCGCCCTGCCGCCATCCTGGCCACGGTCATGGCCAAGGGCGCGGCGAACGCGCCGGCCCGGTCACCGGCCGCCGAACCGGCTCCGCGCGGGATCACCGTGAACTCGGTCGGTCCTGGCATCACCGAGACCGACGCGTCCGTCCCGTGACGCCCGGAACCGGACGCCGCGGGCCGACCGGCGCTGCTTCGACGCGACCTAGGTGTATTGCCCCGGGAGGTTGTGGACGGGTGATGCAGGTCTCGGCTGAGGCGTCTTGAACGGGTGAGGGCCTTCCGGGTTCGGTGTGGATT
>NZ_JBSGZP010000276.1:0-8913 GCF_053611065.1 Streptomyces sp. NPDC054840 | reverse complement strand
CACCGGCCGGGCAGGGGCAGGGCGGCGGGGCCGCGCTGTTCCGGCGGCGGCGCAAGGCGGCGAGCGATCCGGAGCCGCGTACGGCGGTGCCGGGTCAGCCGAACGTCACGGGGGCCGAGGACGGCTGGGGCAGCGCGGAGGACGAGCTTCCGGTGGTGCCCCGGACGTACGACTTCCACGGCGAGAAGGTGCTCATCGTCGACGACGACGTACGCAACGTCTTCGCGCTCACCAGCGTGCTGGAGCAGCACGGACTGGCCGTGCTGTACGCGGAGAACGGGCGGGAGGGCATCGAAGTCCTGGAGCAGCACGACGATGTGACGGTCGTACTGATGGACATCATGATGCCCGAGATGGACGGGTACGCGACGACCTCGGCGATCCGGCGGATGCCGCAGTTCGCCGGGCTGCCGATCATCGCGCTGACGGCGAAGGCGATGAAGGGGGACCGGGAGAAGGCGATCGACTCCGGTGCTTCGGATTACGTCACCAAGCCGGTCGATCCCGACTATCTGCTGTCGGTGATGGAGCAGTGGATGCGCGGCAAGTGATCGCCGGGAGGGCGGAAGGACAACGATCGCTGACTCACTGTGCCCGGTGCGGTGTGGGAGGGCGGTGAACGGGGAACCTTCTGCTCTCCCACCACGTTTCTGCTTCGTGCACAGTGACATCTCGGTGACAGGGTGTGGCGATCTCGGGACTGGGGCTACGATGACCGGCACAAGGACGGACGGCGCAAGGATGCCGTCCTCTGGGGCGGGGCCCGGCGCACAGGCCGGAGCCCGGAGCCGGGTAGGCCCCATGCCGGGGCGAGGAGGACAGGGCATGGTGCAGAAGGCCAAGATCCTCCTGGTCGACGACCGGCCGGAGAATCTGCTGGCGCTGGAGGCCATCCTCTCCGCGCTCGATCAGACACTGGTCCGGGCGTCGTCGGGGGAGGAAGCGCTCAAAGCGCTGCTGACGGACGATTTCGCGGTCATCTTGCTGGATGTGCAGATGCCGGGCATGGACGGATTCGAAACGGCCGCGCACATCAAGCGGCGGGAACGGACCCGGGACATCCCGATCATCTTCCTCACCGCGATCAATCACGGTCCGCACCACACGTTCCGCGGCTACGCGGCGGGTGCGGTCGACTACATCTCCAAGCCCTTCGACCCGTGGGTGCTGCGGGCCAAGGTCTCGGTCTTCGTGGAGCTGTACACGAAGAACTGCCAACTGCGGGAGCAGGCGGCCCTGCTGCGGCTCCAGCTGGAGGGCGGCGGCTCGGGCGGCGTGGACGCGGGCAAGGAGACGGCCGGACTGCTGGCCGAGCTCTCCGCCCGGCTGGCGGCGGTCGAGGAGCAGGCCGAGGCGCTGACCAAGCAGCTCGGCGAGGATTCGGCCGACGCCGGCGTGGTGGCGACCGCCGCGCACCTGGAGCGCAAACTCACCGGACTGCGGCGGGCGCTCGACGCGCTGGAGCCCGGAACCGCCGGAGGGGCTCCGGCCCTGCCCGCGCAGAACTGACCGTACGCGGGTCGGTACTGGCGGTGCGTCAAAGCGCCTATGGAGCCGACGACACGAACGGGTGAAGGGGTGGGCACGCGTGTCCACCGGCGTGCGCACCGGTAACCTCGGCCCCATGGCCTCAAGTACGTCCGGTAAGGGTTCCCAGAGCACGGCGGGCACCGCGAAGGGCCGCACCGGCCGTACGGCGGCGCCGGCGAAGAAGACCGCGCCCGCGCGGGGGCCCGCGGCGAAGAAGGCCGCCGCTGCCAAGCGCGCCCCGGCCAAGAAGGCCGCGGCCAAGCCCGCGCCTTCCCCGACCGGGGGTGTGGTGCGCCTGGTGCGCGCCGTCTGGCTCGGCTGCGCGCACGCCGTGGGCGCCGTCTTCCGCGGGATCGGGCAGGGGGCCAAGAACCTCGACCCCGCTCACCGCAAGGACGGCCTGGCACTGCTGCTGCTCGCCCTCGCGCTGATCGTCGCCGCCGGTACCTGGTCGAATCTGAGCGGGCCCGTCGGGGATCTGGTCACGATGCTGATCACCGGTCTCTTCGGGCGGCTGGATCTGCTCGTACCGATCCTGCTCGGCGTGATGGCGGTCCGTTTCATCCGCCATCCCGAGCAGCCCGATGCCAACGGCCGCATCGGCATCGGACTGTCGGCCCTCGTCGTCGGGGTCCTGGGCCTGGTGCACATCGCCTGCGGGGCGCCCGGCCGGGACGAGGGCACCACCGCGATGCAGAACGCGGGCGGGCTCATCGGCTGGGGCGCCTCCAAGCCGCTGATCTTCACCATGGGCGCGCCGCTGGCCGTGCCCATGCTGGTGCTGCTCACGATCTTCGGACTGCTCGTGGTCACCGCGACCCCGGTCAATGCGATCCCGCAGCGGCTGCGCAGGCTCGGCATCCGGCTCGGTATCATCGCCCCGAACGAGTACGACGAGGGCTACGGCGAGGGCGAGGGCGCCGCCGGTGAGCGGCACGACCCGGAGCGGTGGCGGGCCCGTGGTGGCGTCGGCGAGGGCTCCGGCGAGCCGGCGGACGAGGCCGAGGAGGAGGCGTTGGCCCGGCGCCGCAAGCCCCGCAGGGCCCCGGCCCGGTCAGCCATGGAGCGGGGGATGGACGCCGTCGACGTGGCCGCGGCGGCCGCCGCCGCGCTGGACGGGGTGGTCTACGGCGGAATGCCGCCTTCCCCACTCGTCGCCGACCTCACGCAGGGGATCACCGTCGAGCGGGAGGGCGCGGAGCTCACCGCTCCGGTGCCGGTCGCCCGTGCGGAGCGTCCCGTACCGGACGCCACGCCCGGGAGCGCCCCCCAGAGCGCCTCCGGCCCCGCTGCCGGGCAGCCGCACGCCACCACGGCCGCTGCCTCCGGCACGCTGTCGGTGCCCGACCTGACCAAGGCCCCGCCACGGACCCAGGCGCTGCCGCCGCGTGCCGAACAGCTCCAGCTGCGCGGGGACATCACGTACGCGCTGCCCTCGCTCGACCTGCTGGAGAAGGGCGGGCCCGGCAAGACCCGTAGCGCCGCCAACGACGCGGTGGTCGCCTCGCTGCGCAACGTCTTCACCGAGTTCAAGGTCGACGCGGACGTCACCGGTTTCACCCGCGGACCGACCGTCACCCGGTACGAGGTCACCCTCGGCGCCGCGGTCAAGGTCGAGCGGATCACCGCGCTGACCAAGAACATCGCCTACGCCGTGGCCTCGCCGGACGTCCGGATCATCAGCCCGATCCCGGGCAAGTCCGCGGTCGGCATCGAGATCCCGAACACCGACCGCGAGATGGTCAACCTGGGTGACGTACTGCGCCTCGCGGACGCGGCCGAGGACGATCACCCGATGCTGGTCGCGCTCGGCAAGGACGTCGAGGGCGGCTATGTGATGGCCAACCTCGCCAAGATGCCGCACGTGCTGGTCGCCGGTGCCACCGGTTCCGGCAAGTCCTCCTGCATCAACTGTCTGATCACCTCCGTGATGGTCCGGGCCACCCCGGAGGACGTCCGGATGGTCCTCGTGGACCCCAAGCGCGTCGAGCTGACGGCGTACGAGGGCATCCCGCACCTGATCACGCCGATCATCACCAACCCCAAGCGGGCCGCCGAGGCGCTCCAGTGGGTCGTGCGTGAGATGGACCTGCGCTACGACGACCTCGCCGCCTTCGGCTACCGCCACATCGACGACTTCAACCAGGCCATCCGGGACGGCAAGATCAAACTGCCGCCGGGCAGCGAGCGCGAGCTCAGCCCGTACCCCTACCTGCTGGTGATCGTCGACGAGCTGGCCGACCTGATGATGGTGGCCCCGCGCGACGTCGAGGACTCCATCGTCCGGATCACCCAGCTGGCCCGCGCGGCCGGCATCCACCTGGTGCTCGCCACCCAGCGGCCCTCGGTGGACGTGGTCACCGGTCTGATCAAGGCGAACGTTCCCTCGCGGCTGGCCTTCGCCACCTCCTCGCTCGCCGACAGCCGGGTCATCCTCGACCAGCCGGGCGCCGAGAAGCTGATCGGCAAGGGCGACGGACTGTTCCTGCCGATGGGCGCCAACAAGCCGGTCCGCCTCCAGGGCGCCTTCGTCACCGAGGACGAGATCGCCGGCATCGTCCAGCACTGCAAGGACCAGATGGCGCCCGTCTTCCGGGAAGACGTCACCGTCGGGCAGAAGCAGAAGAAGGAGATCGACGAGGACATCGGCGACGACCTGGACCTGCTGTGCCAGGCGGCGGAGCTGGTGGTCTCCACACAGTTCGGGTCCACCTCGATGCTCCAGCGCAAGCTGCGGGTGGGCTTCGCGAAGGCCGGGCGGCTCATGGACCTCATGGAGTCACGGGGAATCGTCGGCCCCAGCGAGGGCTCGAAGGCCCGCGACGTCCTGCTGAAGGCCGATGACCTGGACGGAGTGCTCGCCGTCATCCGCGGCGAGGCCCATCCGTAATGAATTTGCGGGCAACCGTTTCCCTTGGGCCCGCGTCAAGTTGAAGAGAGGTGGCGGTAGGCGCGCGAGATCGCTCACAGCGCCGGGCCGCCGCACCCGAGCATGACCTCCCTTCACCATTCGGATGGCGTAGGGAGTGCACCCTCCGGTTGCTCCACCCTTTCGTCACCCCCCTAGACTGGACATCCAGCAGGTGGCTACACGCTCGAAAGGCGCCCACGTGTCCATCGGCAACTCCAACTCCCCCGAAGAAGAGCGGCCTTCGACCGACGACCGGTCCGAGGACCGCATCGTCGAACGTCCCGTCGAAGGGCCGTCCATCGGGACGGCCCTCAAGAAGGCCCGGATCGCCGCCGGGCTCACCGTCGACGAGGTCAGTTCCACCACCCGCGTGCGCATCCCGATCGTGCACGCGATCGAAGAGGACGACTTCACGCGGTGCGGCGGCGACGTCTACGCCCGCGGTCACATCCGTACGCTCGCTCGCGCCGTCAACCTCGATCCGGCACCCCTGGTCGAGAGCTACGACGCGGCCCACGGCGGCCGGCCGGCACCCACCCCCGCCGCGCCGATGTTCGAGGCCGAGCGGATCCGCCCCGAGCGGCAGCGGCCCAACTGGACCGCGGCCATGGTCGCCGCCATCGTGGCCGTGATCGGCTTCGTCGGCTTCACCGCCTTCAGCGGTGGCGACGACAAGGACAAGCGCCCGGTGGCGGAAGGTTCCGCCTCCCCCAAGCCCGCACCCACACAGAGCGGCGCCAAGCCGGCCGCACCGCCCCAGCAGACCCCGCAGTCGCCCAAGCCGGAGCCCTCGGACAGTGCGATCGCCGCCGCGCCCAAGGACCTCGTCACCGTGGTCCTGACGGCCGACACGGGCGAGAGCTGGATCTCCGCGAAGGACTCCACCGGCCGGCTGCTCTTCGACGGCACCCTCGCGCAGGGTGAGTCGAAGACCTTCACGGACAAGGAGTCCGTCGACCTCGTGCTCGGCGACGCCGGGGCCGTGAAGCTCTTCGTGAACGGCAAGGAGATCAAGGACGACTTCCAGGCGGGCCAGGTGCAGCGTCTGAAATACACGAAGGCCGACCCTGCCCCGGACCAGCCCCAGGCGGGCTGACGCGGGACCGCCCTAGGGCGGAAGGCTCGAATCCGGATCCCCGGGGTGCTGCGCCGCACCCCGGGGATCTTGCTGTACGGGGACGTGCGGCTGGGGCCGACGCCGGGACGAAGTAGTCTTGAGTCCATGCCCGAACGCCGTACCGTCGCCCTTGTCACTCTTGGCTGCGCCCGTAACGAGGTGGACTCGGAGGAGCTCGCAGGCCGCTTGGCGGCGGATGGCTGGGAGCTCGTCGAGGACGCCGCCGATGCGGACGTAGCCGTCGTCAACACCTGCGGCTTCGTCGAAGCCGCCAAAAAGGACTCCGTAGACGCCCTGCTGGAAGCCAACGATCTCAAGGATCACGGCAAGACCCAGGCCGTCGTCGCCGTCGGCTGTATGGCCGAGCGCTACGGCAAGGAACTCGCCGAAGCGCTCCCCGAGGCCGACGGAGTCCTCGGTTTCGACGACTACGCCGACATCTCCGACCGCCTCCAGACCATCCTCAACGGCGGCATCCACGCCTCCCACACCCCGCGCGACCGGCGCAAGCTGCTGCCGATCAGCCCGGCCGAGCGCCAGGCCGCGGAGGTCTCCCTCCCGGGCCACGCCCAGGAGCCGGCCGCCGAGGCCCCCGCCGACCTGCCGGACGGGCTCGCACCCGCCTCGGGTCCGCGCGCGCCCCTGCGCCGCCGCCTGGACAAGAGCCCCGTCGCCTCGGTCAAGCTGGCCTCCGGCTGCGACCGGCGCTGCTCCTTCTGCGCCATCCCGTCCTTCCGCGGCTCTTTCATCTCCCGCCGCCCCAGCGACGTGCTGGGCGAGACCCGCTGGCTCGCCGAGCAGGGCGTCAAGGAGATCATGCTGGTCTCCGAGAACAACACCTCGTACGGCAAGGACCTCGGCGACATCCGGCTGCTGGAGACCCTGCTGCCCGAGCTGGCCGAGGTGGACGGCATCGAGCGCGTCCGCGTCAGCTACCTCCAGCCCGCCGAGATGCGGCCCGGCCTGATCGACGTACTCACCTCGACCCCCAAGGTCGTGCCCTACTTCGACCTGTCCTTCCAGCACTCGGCCCCCGACGTGCTGCGCTCCATGCGCCGCTTCGGTGACACCGACCGCTTCCTGGAGCTGCTGGACACCATCCGCTCCAAGGCCCCGACGGCCGGTGTCCGCTCCAACTTCATCGTCGGCTTCCCCGGCGAGAAGGAATCGGACTTCGCCGAGCTGGAGCGTTTCCTCACCCACGCCCGCCTCGACGCCATCGGCGTCTTCGGCTACTCCGACGAGGACGGCACCGAGGCCGTCACCTACGAGAACAAGCTGGACGAGGACACGATCGCCGAGCGCCTCGCGCACATGCAGCGGCTCGCCGAGGAGCTCACCTCCCAGCGCGCCGAGGAGCGCGTCGGGGAGACTCTCGAAGTGCTCGTCGAGACGGTGGAAGCCGTCGACGAGGACGGCGAGGGAGCCTACGGGCGCGCCGCACACCAGGCGCCCGAAACGGACGGCCAGGTGGTCTTCACGGACAGCACGGGCCTGGTCCCGGGGCGTATCGTCACGGCAAAGGTGGTCGGCACCCTGGGTGTGGACCTGGTGGCCGAGCCGCTCGGCATGGAGCTTGAGGAGGCGGCCGGATGACCGGAGTCCCGGCATCTGCGGCGGGCGGGACCGGCCGCCGGCCCGTACCCGGCGCGAAGCTGGGGGCCGCGGCGGTCGATCAGGCCAGCCTGTGGAACATCGCCAACATCCTGACGATGATCCGGCTCGTGCTGGTGCCGGGCTTCGTCCTCCTGCTGCTCGCCGAGGGCGGCTACGACCCGGCCTGGCGGGCCTGGGCCTGGGCGGCGTTCGCCGTCGCCATGATCACGGACATCTTCGACGGGCACCTGGCCCGGACGTACAACCTGGTCACGGACTTCGGAAAGATCGCCGACCCCATCGCCGACAAGGCGATCATGGGGTCGGCGCTGATCTGTCTCTCCTGGCTGGGTGACCTCCCGTGGTGGGTGACCGGGGTGATCCTCGGACGGGAGCTCGGGATCACCCTGCTCCGGTTCTGGGTCATCCGCTACGGAGTGATTCCGGCCAGCCGGGGCGGGAAGATGAAGACGCTCGCCCAGGGCACGGCCGTGGGCATGTACGTCCTCGCACTGACCGGGGGGCTGGCGACCATGCGCTTCTGGGTGATGGCGATCGCCGTCGTGCTGACCGTCGTCACCGGTTTGGACTACATCCGTCAGGCGGTCGTGCTGCGCCGCCAGGGTCTCGCCGCGGAGCGGGCCGCGAAGTGACCCACGCGGCGGGGGATTTTCCGGCGGCGGACGCCGCTTCGGAAGCGGTGGATGTGACCGGAGTGGCGGCGGATGCGCTGCGTCTGCTTACGGAGAGTGATCAGACCCTCGCCGTGGCGGAATCGCTGACCGGCGGCATGGTGGCAGCCGAGCTCACGGCCGTCCCCGGAGCTTCCCGGTCCTTCCGCGGCTCGGTCACGGCGTACGCGACGGAGATCAAACACCTGGTCCTCGGGGTGGACGCGGGACTGCTCAAGGCCGAAGGAGCGGTGAACGCGCAGGTCGCGGCGGAGATGGCGGCCGGCGTGCGGCGCGTGCTGGGTGCTTCGTGGGGGATCTCGACGACCGGGGTGGCCGGTCCGGAGCCGCAGGACGGGCAGCCGGTGGGCACCGTTTTCGTCGCGGTGGACGGTCCAGGGGGCAGGAAAACGGTCCGTCTGAGGTTGAAAGGCTCCCGCGAGGAAATCCGTAGGGAGAGTGCACGCACAGTGCTCAGCCTTCTCTCGGACCAACTCCGCGCGAATGCGCGGGGGCAGGATACGGAACAGAACGGGGGGATTTGATGTTTGCAGCCCTGAGTGAACACGACATCGCTCCCCGCACGGCCGCGGCGCGAGGCGGTACGGTGGGGCGTGAAGGATGCGGCTACACGGTCAGAGGAGGGAGCCACCGATGATTCTGCTCCGTCGCCTGCTGGGTGACGTGCTGCGTCGGCAGCGCCAGCGCCAGGGCCGTACTCTGCGCGAAGTCTCCTCGTCGGCCCGAGTTTCGCTCGGCTATCTCTCCGAGGTGGAGCGGGGGCAGAAGGAGGCATCCTCCGAGTTGCTCTCCGCGATCTGCGACGCGTTGGACGTACGGATGTCCGAGCTGATGCGCGAAGTCAGTGACGAACTGTCGCTGGCCGAGCTGGCACAGTCGGCCGCGGCAAGCGAACCGGTGAGCGTGCCGGTCCGCCCGATGCTCAATTCGGTCTCCATGGCTTCGGTCACGGGTGGACCGGAGCGGGTGACCATCAAGGCGCCTGCGGAAGCGGTGAATGTCGTAGCCGCGTGAGCGAGCACGTGCGTGTTTGAGCGTGGCCGGAGCCCCGGCCGGTGCCTGTGCAC
>NZ_JBSGZP010000275.1:0-8918 GCF_053611065.1 Streptomyces sp. NPDC054840 | reverse complement strand
GCGGTGCAGGGGGGCCTCAGCCGTCATGCCGTCATGCCGTCACACGTCGATCCGTCCGGCACGCTCAGTGCTTCGCGAGCGCGTACGGCGCCAGGTCCGCCGCCAGTTGCTGGTGGACCCGCGCCTTGAGCAGGGTGCCCTCCGGGGTGTGCTCCTCGGAGATCACTTCGCCCTCGGCGTGCGCCTTGGCGACCAGCGAGCCGCGCGTGTACGGCACCATGGCCTCGACCTCGACCTCGGGCCGTGGGAGCTCGGAGTCGATGAGCGCGAGGAGTTCCTCGATGCCCAGGCCCGTCCGCGCCGAGACGGCGATGGAATGCCTCTCGATCCGCAGCAGCCGCTGCAGCACGAGCGGATCCGCGGCGTCCGCCTTGTTGATCACGACGATCTCCGGCACGTTCACCGCGCCGACCTCACGGATCACCTCGCGCACCGCCGCCAGCTGCTCCTCCGGCGCGGGGTGCGAACCGTCCACGATGTGCAGGATCAGGTCGGAGTCCCCGACCTCCTCCATCGTGGAGCGGAAGGCCTCGACCAGGTGGTGGGGCAGGTGCCGGACGAAGCCGACGGTGTCGGCCAGGGTGTAGACCCGGCCGCTCGGCGTCTCGGCCCGGCGCACGGTCGGGTCGAGGGTGGCGAACAGCGCGTTCTCCACCAGGACGCCCGCGCCCGTGAGGCGGTTGAGCAGCGAGGACTTGCCCGCATTGGTGTAACCGGCGATGGCGACCGAGGGCACCTTGTTGCGGCGCCGTTCCTGCCGCTTGATGTCACGGCCGGTCTTCATCTCCGCGATCTCCCGGCGCATCTTCGCCATCTTCTCGCGGATCCGTCGCCGGTCGGTCTCGATCTTGGTCTCACCGGGACCTCGGGTGGCCATGCCGCCACCGCCACCGCCACCCATCTGGCGGGACAGCGAGGCACCCCAACCGCGCAGTCGCGGCAGCATGTACTGCATCTGCGCGAGCGCGACCTGCGCCTTGCCCTCTCGGGACTTGGCGTGCTGGGCGAAGATGTCGAGGATCAGGGCGGTCCGGTCGACCACCTTCACCTTGACGACGTCTTCGAGGGCGATGAGCTGGCCGGGGCTGAGCTCGCCGTCGCACACGACGGTGTCGGCGCCGCTCTCCATGACGATGTCACGCAGTTCGCGCGCCTTGCCCGAGCCGATGAAGGTGGCCGGGTCCGGCTTGTCACGGCGCTGCATCACACCGTCGAGTACGAGGGCACCCGCCGTCTCGGCGAGGGCGGCGAGCTCCGCGAGGGAGTTCTCCGCGTCGTTCACCGTGCCGGAGGTCCAGACGCCGACCAGCACGACGCGCTCCAGGCGCAGCTGCCGGTACTCGACCTCGGTGACGTCTTCGAGCTCGGTGGAGAGGCCGGCCACGCGGCGCAGGGCCGCGCGCTCCGAGCGCTCGAACTGCTCGCCGTCCCGGTCTCCGTCGATCTCGTGGCTCCAGGCGACGTCCTCTTCCATCAGGGCATCGGCCCGAAGGCTCTCGGTGAAGCTCTGCGGGTCCCGCGCATCCTGTGCGTCCCGCGCGTCCTGGGAAGGGGAAGAAGAGGAGGTCATTGGATCCTTACGTCGATTCGAATAGCAGTGTCACGTTAACTGTCACGTCCAACGTGTCACACCGCTGGGGGATTCCCCGCGCGGCCCCGTCGATGGTGACATGCCCGTTCCTCACCGGTCACACCCTTTATTGGGCGCTCCGGCGGGCTGCGGCCCTGTCGGAGGCTGCCGTGCGCAGAGGCTCAGGACGCCTTGCCGGAGGCCGTGGCCGCCTTGCCGGAGGCCGTGGCCGCCTTGCCAGGGACTGTGGCCACCTTGCCGCTCCACTCCGGGTGGCCCGGCATCGGCGGGGTCGTGGTCCCGTACAGCCAGGGCTCCAGGAAGGCCGTGAGGTCGCGGCCCGCCTCCTGCGAGGCCAGGCGTACGAAGTCGGCCGTCCCCGCGATCCCGTCCCGGTTCTCCGTGACCCAGCGCCGCTCGATCCGGTCGAAGGCGTCAGTGCCGATCTCCTGCCGCAGTGCGTAGAGGATCAGTGCGGATCCGTCGTAGACCACCGGCCGGAACAGCCCGATCTTCTCGCCGGGTGCGGCGGCCTTCGGGGCGGCCGGCGGGCCGCCCGCCGCCCGCCACTGGTCGGAGCGCTGGTACGCCTCGCGCATGCGCCGCTCCAGGGAGTACTTGCCGAGCCCGTCCGCGTACAGGGCCTCGTACCAGGTGGCGTGGCCCTCGTTGAGCCAGAGGTCGGACCAGGTCCGCGGGGTGACGCTGTCGCCGAACCACTGGTGGGCGAGCTCGTGGACCATGACGGACTCCACGTACCAGTCGGGGTAGCCCTCACCCGCGAACAGGTTGCTCTCGAAGAGCGAGAGGGTCTGCGTCTCCAGCTCGAATCCGGTCGTGGCCCGCGCGATCAGCACCCCGTAGTTCTCGAAGGGGTAGCGGCCGACCCGCTGCTCCATCCACTCGATGTGGCCCGCGGTCTTCTTCAGCCAGGGATCCAGGCGCTCCCGGTCCTGGGCGGGCACCACGTCGCGCAGCGGCAGCCCGTGCGGTCCGGTGCCGTGCACGACCGCGGAACGGCCCACCGAGACCTGGGCCAGCTCGGTGGCCATGGGGTGCCGGGTCCGGTACGTCCAGGTCGTCGTGGGCCCGACCCGGACGCCGGGGGCCACCGACTCCCCGTTGGCGACGGCCGTGAGCCCGGCCGGGGCGGTGATCCGGAAGGTGAAGATCGCCTTGTCTGCGGGGTGGTCGTTGCAGGGGAACACGCGGTGGGCGGCGTCCGCCTGGTTGGCCATGGCCAGGCCGTCCTCCGTGGGCACCCAGCCGCCGTCCCCGCGGCCGCGCGGGTCGCTGGTGTGCCGGATGGTGATGCGCAGGGGCATACGCTCCGCCACCGGGTGCGCGGGCGTGAGCACGAGGTCCTCCCCCACGCTCTCGAACCGCGCCGGCTCCCCGTTGACCTCGGCGGACGCCACCTTGCCGTGGGTGAAGTCCAGGTTGATGCGCTCCAGCCGCTCCAGGGCGCGGGCGTCGATGACGGTGACCGCGTCGAGCGGGGTGATGTTGTCCTTGTAGGCGAAGGACAGGTCGTACGAGAGCACGTCGTACCCGGGGTTCCCGAGATCCGGGAAGAGCCGGTCGCCGATGCCCAGGGCCGTCGGTGGGGGCAGGACGGCGGCGACGAGGGTGAGGGAGGCTGCGGCGAGCAGGGCGGCGCGCAGGCGTGGGGAGGAGAGCTGCATCCACCACCGCTTACCAGCGTCCGCCACACGGCCGCGTACGGCGCGCGACGGGTCCACCCGAACGGGGCCGTCCGGAGTGGTTCCGGCCTACGTCCCCCACCCGGCGGGCCTCTCCTGGCATGGCGTATCCCGGCGGGCCTCTCCCGGCCCGGCGTATCCCGGGACGGCGTCGGCACGCGGCCGGCGGCTACACCCGGCTGACGTCGTACACGCCCGGCACGTCCCGCATCGCCCGCATCAGCGCGGGCAGCCCGGCCGCGTCGGGGAGCTGCAGGGTGTAGCTGTGCCGGACGCGCTGCTCGACCGGCGGTTCCACGGTCGCGGAGACCACCTCGACCCCCTCGCGGGCGATGGCCTCGGTCAGATCGGCCAGCAGATGCGGGCGGCCGAACGATTCAGCGAGCAGGGTGACGCGGCAGTCCGCCGTGGCCCGCCAGTGCACGGCGACGGAGGTACGCCCCACGGCACGCATCTGCGCCACCGCCGCACAGTGGATGCGGTGCACGGTGACGGCCCCGCCGCGGACCAGGAAGCCGGCGACTGCGTCCGGCGGCACCGGGGTGCAGCACCCGGCGAGTCGCACAGTGGCGTCCGGAAGGTCGGCGACCGCGTTGGCCCCGCCGCCGCGGGCCCCGACCACCGACAGCGGCGCCCGGGCGGCCGAGGTCGTGGCCATGGCCCGGTCGGGGTGAGCTTCGAGCCAGCTGCTGATGGCGATCCGGGCCGCGGGGGTCCGCGCGTGGTCCAGCCATTCGGCGGCGGGTCCGGAGGAGGCGTCCTGCGCGAGCAGCAGCTGCACGGTGTCCCCGTCGGACAGCGGGGAGGAAAGGGAGGTGAGGCGCCCGTTGACGCGGGCGCCGATACAGCCGTGGGCCGCCTCGCCGTGCTGCGCGTAGGCGGCGTCGATGCAGCTGGCTCCGGCCGGCAGGCCCAGCGTTCCCCCGTCGGCGCGGAACACGGTGATCTCCCGGTCCTGGGCCAGCTCCGCCCGGAGCACGGCCCAGAAGGTGTCGGGGTCGGGCGCTGACTGCTGCCAGTCGAGCAGCCGGGACAGCCAGCCGGGCCGCGTGGGGTCCACGCGCTCCTCGTCCGGGTCGGTGGCGGCGGCGTCGGGCGTCGCGGTGGCGTACGGATTGCCGAGGGCGACCACTCCGGCCTCGGCGACGCGGTGCATCTGCCGGGTCCGCACGATGACCTCGGCCACATAGCCCTTGGGGGTGGCCACGGCGGTGTGCAGCGACTGGTAGAGGTTGAACTTCGGGGTGGCGATGAAGTCCTTGAACTCCGAGACGACCGGGGTGAAGCAGGTGTGCAGCTCGCCGAGCACGGCATAGCAGTCGGCATTCTCGCCGACGAGGACGAGGATGCGGCCGAAGTCGGAGCCGCGGAGTTCGCCGCGGGTGCGGGCGATGCGGTGCACGGAGACGAAGTGCCGGGGCCTGACCTGTACTTCGGCGGCGATGCCGGCCTCGCGCAGGACGCCGCGTACGGAGTCGGCGATGGCGGGCAGCGGGTCGCGTTCCCCGGCGTGGGCGGCAATGAGCGCGCGGGTGCTCTCGTACTCCTCGGGGTGCAGGATCGCGAAGACGAGGTCTTCCAGCTCGGTCTTGAGGGCCTGGACGCCGAGCCGTTCGGCCAGCGGGATGAGGACGTCGCGGGTGACCTTGGCGATACGGGCCTGCTTCTCGGGCCGCATCACGCCCAGGGTGCGCATGTTGTGCAGCCGGTCGGCGAGTTTGATGGACATGACGCGGACGTCGTTACCGGTGGCGACGAGCATCTTGCGGAAGGTCTCGGGCTCGGCGGCGGCGCCGTAGTCGATCTTCTCCACCTTGGTGACGCCGTCGACGATGAAGCACACCTCGTCCCCGAACTCCGCCCGGACCTGATCGAGGGTCACCTCCGTGTCCTCCACGGTGTCGTGGAGCAGAGAGGCCGTCAAGGTCGTGGTCTCCGCGCCCAGTTCGGCGAGGATCAGGGTGACGGCGAGTGGATGTGTGATGTACGGCTCACCACTTTTTCGCATCTGACCGCGGTGCGAGGTCTCCGCGAGGAGATACGCACGGCGCAGAATGGACAAATCGGCGTCCGGATGGTGGGCACGGTGCGCCTCCGCCACGTGACCGATGGCGTCCGGAAGCCGGTCTCGTGACGTCGGCCCGAGCAGAGCCGCACGCCCGAGGCGGCGCAGATCGAGCCTGGTCCGCCCCCGTCTGCGGAGCTCAGGGCGCGCTTCGGGGTGTGCTTCGGGGTTCGTGGCCTCTGCACTCATGGGCACCTCCGGCGGCTTCGACCGGCGGTGGTGGGCATGGGGTGCGCCCTCAGGGCCGGTGCCTGATGTTACCGACCCCACCACGTGGCGCAGTCCACCTCTCGCTCAGCGTGAAACGGATCACCCATTAGAGGGAAGCTTCAGCCGAAAGCCGTTTCGGTCAGCCAGGCCCCGTCGAACTCCCCCGCAGCCACGATCACGGCCGGCCCGGTCATGTCGATCTGTCCGTCGGGGTGTTCGGTGATGATCAGGGTTCCGCCGGGGAGGTCGACGGTGTACGCGACCGCATCGCCGGTGACGGCCGGGTCCGCGCCGTCGCGGCGGATGGCGGCCACGGCGACGGCGCAGGCGCCGGTGCCGCAGGAGCGGGTCTCGCCGGAGCCGCGCTCGTGGACGCGCATGGCGACGTGCCGGGGGCCGCGGTCGACGACGAACTCGACGTTGACCCCGGACGGGTAGGCGGACACGGGGCTGAACGGCGGGGCGGTGTCCAGGGCCCCGGCGTCGTCGAGGCTTTCGACGAAGGCCACGGCGTGCGGATTCCCCATGTTCACGTTGCGCGCGGGCCAGCTCCGGTCTCCGACGCTGACCGTGACCTCGCCCTCGGGCAGCTCGGCACGGCCCATGGAGACGGTGACGTCGCCCGCCTTGTCGAGGTGTACGCGCTTGACGCCGCCGCGGGTGGCGACGGCGAGGTCGCCGGGCTCGACGTGTCCGGCGTGGTGGAGGTAGCGGGCGAAGACGCGCACGCCGTTGCCGCACATCTCGGCGATGGAGCCGTCGCTGTTGCGGTAGTCCATGAACCACTCCGCCTGGTCGGCCAGGTGCGCGGCCTCGGGGTGCGCGGCGGACCGGACGACGTGCAGGACGCCGTCCGCGCCGATCCCGGCGCGTCGGTCGCACAGCTTCGCGACGGCGGACGCGGGCAGCTCGATGGCGTTGTCCGGGTCCGGGACGATCACGAAGTCGTTCTCGGTGCCGTGGCCCTTGAGGAAGGAGAGGGTGGTCTGCGTCACCCGCCCATGGTACCGAGCCGCAGCTCAGAGGTGCCGGACCGTCCGAGGGGCGGAACCGGCCGAGGGGCGGTCAGCGCAGCCGGGCGACCCGGTACACCGCGAGACCTACGACGGCCAGTGCGACGGCGGCGTACAGCGCGGCCATGCGCCAGTCGGGGCGGCGGCCGCTCCCCCGGGCCGGGAGACCGGGCCATGTGTAGCCGACCCGTCGGGCGGCCATCATTCCCCAGCCTCCGGCGCAGCAGCTGATCAGGAAGCCGAGCATGGCGACCACGGCACCGCCGTCACCGAACTCGAAGGCGAGCGGGAAGGCGAACATCAGCGAACCGGTGGCGGCGAGCATCGCGATGGGGGCGATCTGCCACAGGCGCAGGCGGCGCTGCGGGCGCAGTTCGACCTCGAACTCGGGTCCGGCGGCGGCCTCCGCCTCGGCGGAGTCCGGGGTGTCCGGACCGTCCGGGGTCAGTCGCGCCGGATCGGCGGGCAGCCCGAGCCCCGTGGGCCCGTCCGTCCCGTCCGTCCCGTCCGTCCCGTCCAGAAGCATCGGATCCGCTTCCCTAGGGGTGTCGTCCCGCCCGGTGTCGCGAGGGCCGGCCTCCATCGCCACGCGCCCTCCCCACTCGGACTCAGTACGCCGCCGTTCATCGCAGGTGATCGCACCCGCTTGAGTTTGATGATGGCACGCCCCCGGCCCCACTACTGGCGCGTGAGGCGTCCCGATGCCATCACGTGATCAGGCTGTGACCGCTCGTTCGACCAACGACTGCGCGAGTCCGGGGAGTTCCCCCCGGTCGCCGGCGGCCCCGCTGAGCCAGTGCACACGCGGGTCGCGGCGGAACCAGGAGTCCTGGCGGCGGGCGAACCGCTTGGTCGCCCGGACGGTCTCGGCGCGGGCCTCGTCCTCGGTGCACTCGCCGGCGAGCGCGGCCAGCACCTGCTGGTAGCCGAGCGCCCTGGAGGCGGTGATTCCGTCGCGCAGCCCGCGGGCCTCCAGCCGGCGGACCTCGTCCACCAGCCCGGCCTCCCACATCCGGTCGACCCGCCGCGCGATCCGCTCGTCGAGCTCCGGGCGGGCCACGTCGACGCCGATCTGCACGGTGTCGTAGACGGACTCGTGGCCGGGCAGGTTGGCGGTGAAGGGGCGGCCGGTGATCTCGATCACCTCGAGCGCGCGGACGATGCGGCGGCCGTTGCTGGGCAGGATGGCCCGCGCGGCGGCCGGGTCGGCGGCGGCAAGCCGGGCGTGCAGGGCGCCGGGGCCGCGGAGGGTGACCTCTTCCTCCAGGCGGGCGCGGACCTCGGGGTCGGTCCCGGGGAACTCCATGACGTCCAGGGCGCCCCGGACGTACAGGCCGGATCCGCCGACGAGGACGGCGGTGCGGCCCTCGGCGAGCAGTTTGTCGATCTCCAGGCGGGCCAGCCGCTGATAGTCGGCGACGTTGGCGGTGTCGGTGACGTCCCAGATGTCGAGGAGGTGGTGCGGGACGCCACCGCGCTCCTCCGTCGTCAGTTTGGCGGTGCCGATGTCCATCCCCCGGTAGAGCTGCATGGAGTCGGCGTTGACGACTTCGCCGTCGAATTGGCGGGCCAGGGCTACGCCCAGGTCGGACTTTCCTGCCGCAGTGGGACCTACGACGGCGATGACCCGCGGGGCGGGGGCTGCTTTCCTCACGGCCCCAGTCTCGCAAACCTCACGGCATGTACCCGATCGAGTTAGGTGACGGGGTGAGGTCGGGGTCGTTGCCCTGGCGAGGTTCCCGCCGGGCATACGCCCTGCGTACGCCCGGCGCAGGCCGGTCCGGTCGACGCGGAACCTCACTCACACGAGTAGCGTTACGGGAGTAGACATGGGCGTTTTTGATCGGTTTTTTCGTCGTAAGGACGAGGTCGTGACCGAGGCGGTCGTGGCCGTGGACCTGACGGCGGAGTCCGGTGCGGCCGAGGAGGCCGCCGAGCGTGTTGCCGAGAAGTCTCCGGAGGCGGGAGTCGTGGAGATTCCGAAGCAGCAGGCGGCCACGGTGGCCGTGGACAGTGAGACCGGTGAGGGCGCCCGCACGTAGCGACCGCCAACGGAAGGTGACCCATGGGCCTGCTGGACAATCTGAGGGCCAAGCTCGCTCCGGCGAAGGACAAGGTCGGCGACCTCGCCCTGCAGCACGAGGGCAGGATCGGCCAGAGCCTGGACAAGGTGGCCAAGGCCATGGACTCCAGGACCAAGGGCAAGTACAGCGGTCAGATCACGAGCGGGACGGGCAAGGCGAAGGACGCCCTGGGGAAGATCGCGCACAAGGACGCTCCCGGCGGGCCGACGCCGCCGACCGCTTCCTGACGCGGTCCGCGAAAAGAAGGGGCGCGGGACCGGCTTCGACCGGTAC
>NZ_JBSGZP010000274.1:0-8941 GCF_053611065.1 Streptomyces sp. NPDC054840 | reverse complement strand
GGAATCCCGGGGCGCACGGCCCTTCCTGCGTACACGTTCCCCGCAGGTGCGCGAGGTGCGCGGGGCGTGAGAGGCGTGCGGGGCGCCACTCGCCGCCGCCCACCCCCGCTCGCCCCGCCCGCGCTACTTGCCCTGCTTGAACTCCAGCGCCGCCGCCAGCTCGCCGAGCTGTTCGAAGGAGGCCGTGCCGGTCACCACCGTGACGTAGCCCTGCTCCTGCCGCACGAGAGCGTCGTACTTCTCGCCGTCCCAGCGCTCCCAGGTCAGGTCGCCGATCTGCTGCGTCTGCCCGGTGGCCGTCGCGTGCTGGGTGACCTTGGCGAGGTACCCGGCCGAGGTTTCCGTGGACTGCTCCACCGCCGCGTACTGCTGCTCCGGGTCGAGGAAGCCCAGGTGCCAGGCGTTGCCGTTCTTGCGCTCGTACGTCACCGAGGTCGCCCGCCACCGCTCCTGGAGCCCCACGGGGGCCGCCACCGGA
The DNA here is from genome assembly GCF_053611065.1 of Streptomyces sp. NPDC054840. Lineage (NCBI taxonomy): Bacteria > Bacillati > Actinomycetota > Actinomycetes > Kitasatosporales > Streptomycetaceae > Streptomyces > Streptomyces sp. NPDC054840. The sequence continues at coordinate 8,463 of NZ_JBSGZP010000274.1, read as the reverse complement.
TACGGGGCCGCGCGCCGGGCCGTCAGGGTCTCCACCCGGTAGTCGACCGTGCGCGTCGGATCGGCCTTGTCGTCATGCGGGACGAAGAGGTAGATCCCGGCGACGACGATGCCGATCACCCCCAGCGACCGGACCATGTCCCAGACCGTCTGCTTGCCTTTCATACCTGCCACGCGCCCCATCGTCCCGCATCGCGGGGCGGCGATCACCGCCGGGGTCGCGGTGCGGCGCGTGTCGGCGGACCCTGGAGAGTCCCGGAGGAGTCCCGGACGGCCCAGGAGGACTTCAGGACGGCCCAGGAGGACCGCAAGACGTCCGCTCAGGACAATCGGCTGACCGATATGCCGCTCATACGTGACCCGCCCTGCTCAATATGTCGACGTACCGATAGAGTTCCAGCACCCTCACTTCCCGGCCGTCGCCGTACAGAAAGGTGCGCTCCGATGACCGAGCACAACCTGCCGCCCCAGCTCGAAGTCTCTCCGGAGGCCCCCGACCGCAACCTCGCACTGGAACTCGTACGGGTCACCGAGGCCGCCGCCATGGCCGCGGGCCGGTGGGTCGGACGCGGCGACAAGATCGGCGCGGACGGTGCCGCGGTCAACGCGATGCGCACCCTCATCTCCACCGTCTCGATGAACGGCGTCGTCGTCATCGGCGAGGGGGAGAAGGACGAGGCCCCCATGCTCTTCAACGGCGAGCGGGTCGGCGACGGCACGGGCGCCGAGGTCGACATCGCCGTGGACCCGATCGACGGCACCACCCTGAACGCCAAGGGCATGCCGAACGCCATCGCCGTCCTGGCGGCCGCCGACCGCGGCACCATGTTCGACCCGTCCGCGGTGTTCTACATGGAGAAGCTGGTCACCGGTCCCGAGGCCGCCGACTTCGTCGACATCAACGCTCCCGTCTCGGTGAACATCCGCCGGGTCGCCAAGGCCAAGAACATGGCCGTCGAAGACGTCACCGTCGTCATCCTGGACCGCCCCCGCCACGAGGGCATCGTCAAGGAGATCCGCGAGACCGGCGCCCGGATCAAGTTCATCTCCGACGGCGACGTCGCGGGCTCGGTCATGGCCGTGCGCGAGGGCACAGGCGTGGACCTGCTGCTGGGCATCGGCGGCACCCCCGAGGGCATCATCTCGGCGTGCGCCATAAAGTGCCTCGGCGGCACCATCCAGGGCAAGCTCTGGCCGAAGGACGAGGCCGAGCGCCAGCGCGCGCTCGACGCCGGCCACGACCTGGACCGCGTCCTGACGACGAACGACCTGGTGTCCGGCGACAACGTCTTCTTCGTCGCCACCGGCATCACCGACGGCGAGCTGCTGCGCGGTGTCCACTACCGTTCGGAGACCGCGACGACGTCCTCGCTGGTCATGCGCTCGAAGTCGGGCACGATCCGGCAGATCGACTCCACGCACCGCCTGTCGAAGCTCCGCGCGTACAGCGCGATCGACTTCGACCGCGCCCACTAGTCACGGCGTGTGCAGCCGAGAGGGGCGGTCACCGCGTGCGGCGGGACCGCCCCTCTCGCACATCCACGTCCGGCAACGGCGTCCGACATCGGCATCCGGCGTCCGGCGCCCCGGAAAACTCTGGACGGCGGCTACCTGCAAGGACTGATGCGGCGGATGCGGCACGGTCTACTCCTGACGACGTATACGTGAGCGAGAGACGACGCACCTGTCCCTACCCGCTGTACGCGCCCCTATGCACCGCGCGCCACGGGCCGCCGGGGGTTCGTCCGAAACAAGACCCCGTCGGGCGGGCCGTCCCGCCGCGGGTGCGGCCCATCCGGGATCTCGTACGCCCGCCGGGGATGAGGGGCGGACCGTGGCGGTGACCTGACGGGTCGTCGGCCGAATGTCGTCGGATCCGCGGCGCGTCGGGCCCTGCGGGCCGGGCCGGTCTCGGCCCGGCCCGTCTCGGTCGGTCTCGGTCGGTCTCGGTCGGTCTCGGACCGTCTCGGACCGTCTCGGACCGTCTCGGCCCGTCTCAGCCGTTCTCGCCCTCCAGGCGCTTGCGCAGTTTGCGGGCCAGGTCCACGAGGCGGGCGCCGAGTCTGGGCCGTGCCTCGATGTTGCCCAGCAGGGCGAAGCCCCGCACGATCACCACCGGCGCCTGCGGGTCGCTCTCCCCACGGCCCTCGCCGCGCACCTCGAAGTTGCCGAGGACCCCGCTGCCGTAGCCGCGCAGGGTGACGTTCTCCGGGACCAGGACCTCGACGTTGCCGAGGACGCAGGTCACGTTGATCTCGGTGACCTGCTGCTCGAAGACCGCTTCGGTGAGGTCGATGTTGATGTCACCCATGACCGAGATGGCGCGGGTGTGCGGACCGGGCCGCCAGCGGCCCTTGCGGGCGGAGCTGCTGCACACGGCCACTATGGTTTCGGCCGGGCCGCCCGGGGCGGTGGAGGGGGTCGCGTACGCGGGCGAGGCGTGGACGCCGCCCGGCGCGGGCAGATCCCGTACGAGCACGTCCAGTTCACCGACGGTTTTGACCGCGTAGAGGGTGTCCAGGCGGTCCGAATGTTCCTCGGCCGTCAGCCGGCCTTCGGCAAGGGCGTCGCCGAGGATCTGCGCGATCCGGTCCCGGTCCGCGTCGGAGGCGCGCAGCCCGCCGGGGCCGGCGGTCGCGGGGGCGGGTACGGGGGCGGCGGGGTGCTTTTCCAGGTCCACGACGCCCAGCATATCCAGACACGATAGATCGCGATACTGCCCAGTGAGCCTTACCTCACAGACACGCCGCCCGGAAGAGGTCCTACGCTGGTTAACCGCGCTGCCAATTGGTCGCCAGCGCCGTCTGCCGAGTGAGGAATGACTGCCGTCATGCCAGAGTTTGCGTACACCGACCTGCTGCCCCTGGGCGAGGACACCACGCCGTACCGACTGGTGACCGCCGAGGGCGTGTCCACCTTCGAGGCGGACGGCCGTACGTTCCTCAAGGTGGAGCCGGAGGCGCTGCGCAAGCTCGCCGAAGAGGCCATCCACGACATCCAGCACTTCCTGCGCCCCGCGCACCTCGCACAGCTGCGGCGGATCATCGACGACCCCGAGGCTTCCTCGAACGACAAGTTCGTGGCCCTGGACCTGCTGAAGAACGCGAACATCGCGGCGGCCGGCGTCCTGCCGATGTGCCAGGACACGGGCACGGCGATCGTCATGGGCAAGCGCGGCCAGAACGTGCTGACCGAGGGCGGGGACGAGGCGGCGCTCTCGCGCGGCGTCTACGACGCCTACACGCGGCTGAACCTGCGCTACTCGCAGATGGCCCCCCTCACCATGTGGGAGGAGAAGAACACCGGCTCGAACCTGCCCGCGCAGATCGAGCTGTACGCGACCGACGGCGGCGCCTACAAGTTCCTCTTCATGGCCAAGGGCGGCGGCTCGGCCAACAAGTCCTTCCTCTACCAGGAGACCAAGGCGGTCCTCAACGAGGCCTCCATGATGAAGTTCCTGGAGGAGAAGATCCGCTCGCTCGGTACGGCGGCCTGCCCGCCCTACCACCTGGCGATCGTGGTCGGCGGCACCTCCGCCGAGCACGCGCTGAAGACCGCCAAGTACGCCTCGGCGCACTACCTGGACGAGCTGCCCCGCGAGGGTTCCCCGCTGGGCCACGGCTTCCGCGACGAGGCCCTGGAGCAGCAGGTCTTCGAGCTGACCCAGAAGATCGGCATCGGCGCGCAGTTCGGCGGCAAGTACTTCTGCCACGACGTCCGCGTCGTGCGTCTGCCCCGGCACGGTGCTTCCCTGCCGGTCGCCATCGCCGTGTCCTGCTCGGCGGACCGCCAGGCCACCGCGAAGATCACGGCTGAGGGCGTCTTCCTGGAGCAGCTGGAGACGGACCCGGCGCGCTTCCTGCCGGACACCACGGACGAGCATCTGAGCGAGGCCTCGGACGTCGTCTCCATCGACCTGAACCAGCCGATGGACGACATCCTGGCGACGCTGACCAAGCACCCGGTCAAGACCCGGCTGTCGCTGACCGGCCCGCTGGTCGTGGCGCGCGACATCGCGCACGCCAAGATCAAGGAGCTGCTGGACTCGGGCGCGCCGATGCCGCAGTACCTGAAGGACCACCCGGTCTACTACGCCGGTCCCGCGAAGACCCCCGAGGGCTACGCGTCGGGCTCCTTCGGCCCGACCACGGCCGGCCGCATGGACTCCTACGTCGAGCAGTTCCAGGCGGCGGGCGGCTCCAAGGTCATGCTGGCCAAGGGCAACCGCTCCCAGCAGGTGACGGACGCGTGCGGTGCGCACGGCGGCTTCTACCTGGGCTCGATCGGCGGCCCGGCGGCGCGCCTGGCCCAGGACTGCATCAAGAAGGTCGAGGTCCTGGAGTACGAGGAGCTCGGTATGGAGGCGGTCTGGAAGATCGAGGTCGAGGACTTCCCGGCCTTCATCGTGGTCGACGACAAGGGAAACGATTTCTTCACTTCGCGTGAACCTGAGCAGCCAACGTTCACCAGCATCCCGGTGCGCGGTCCCGGTCTGGCGTAGCCCAGCACACCCCCGCCCCCAGAGAGCCCCTGGCGCCAACCGCCGGGGGCTCTTGCCGTGCGCCCCTTCCCGGCCCGCAGGGGGCCGCCCTGGGCCGCGCGAGCGCCGACGTAGATCGTCTACCCGACAACGCGAATATTGGCGATGCCGCATAGACGCCTGCGGGCAACCCTCGTAGCGTCGTTCCGGCGGCCCAACCGGGGCCAGGGCAAGGGGGTTTCAGCATGGCTCGCGAGGAACTGACCCGGCTCACCGGCAACGGCAACGGCAACGGCAACGGCACTTGTGGCAAGGACGACTGCCCGAACGTCTACCGCACTGCCAGCGGCTCGTTCGTCGTCCAGGGCGACGTATCCAACATCTTCCAGCCGCCGCAAGGGGAAGGGCTTGTGGAGATCCCGGAAAGCGTGCTGCGGGAGGCCGTTCGTGCTCTTGGATGGTGAAGTCTGGCAGGCGAAATTCCGAGACTTCCAGCAGGAAGCCTGGAGGCTTGAGACGCTGCCCCAGTACCTCATGCCGCAAGAAGCAAAAGAGTTCGCGGCGTTCATGGCCGGGGCCCGCATTGACCCCGGGAGCGTCTCAAACGAGTACACCGACCGCCTAGCGCGACAAGTGGCCGAAGGGCGCTCACAGGGGCGTGTGCACATCGTGACCCACCCTCTCTCGGATTACCTGCGATTCGAGTTCTCTCAGTACTACGCACCGCACGCCCTGGCAGGTGAGGAGATCCGCATTCTCGATGTGACCAACCGAGAGAATCCCTTGCGAGGGATTCAGGATTTCTGGTTGTTCGACCGCGCCGAGGTCGTGCTGATGAACTACTACGCAGATGGGCGGCAGATCAGCCGCGAGGTATTCGAAGGGGACGTGTCCCCGTTCGTCGAGTACCAGCGAATCGCGGTCAGCGAGTCGGTGCCCTTCGAGGAGTACGTGAAGGGCCTTGACGCTTGAGCCTGACCGGCTAGGCCAGTCCAGGTCAGACCTAGCCGAAGCAATGCGTACGCTGCGGAAGCGAGCCGGGAAGACACAGACCTGGCTCGCCCGCCGCTGCAACATGTCGCAAACAAAGATCAGTAACATTGAGAGTGGAAAGCTCACGCCCGCAATTGTCGATGTGGAGCTGATCCTAGAAGCACTCGAAGCCGGCGGACCGATAGCGGACGAACTGCTGTCCCTGGCTCGCACGGCAAACACGGAGTGGCAAGACCATTGGTCTTCGCGTCGCCGAGGGCTCGATAAGAAGCAGAACGAGCTAGCGCGTCTTGAAGCAGCGTCGACGGAGTTTCGATTCTTCCTGCTCTCCATGATTACCGGCTTGCTAGCCACACCCGAGTACGTACGCGCAAGCATCGCAGACGTTTCGGGCGATCAGTCCAAGATTGTGGCGAAGAAGCTCGAACGCCAAAGCATCCTGCGGGACTCATCAAAGTCTTTTACGTTCCTGCTCACGGAACAGGCCGTTAGGTGGCCGCTCCTCCCGCCCCTCGGCATGGCAATGCAACTAGACTGGCTCGCTTCCATCTCGCGCATTCCGAACGTACGGCTAGGCGTGATCCCGCTGGATGGTCACATTCCTGAGCGGCCCTTGAACACCTTCACAGTCTATGACCGGCGGCTAGCCACTGTGGAAACCGGCACTGGCGCCCTCATCCTGCGCGACCACAGGGACGTGGAAGCGTACCGAGAGGATTTCGAAAGGTACGAGGCGTACGCCGTGTTCGGGGACGACCTCCGGCGACTGCTCTCCGAGTGGTCGACGCTCTTTACCCGACAACGCGAATAAGTCTCGGCTGGCTACGCCCTCCACGGGATCATTGGTTGTCGGTTCCCGAAGTGACGAGGGGTGCGGAATGGCAACCAGGGCGGACACGTTCGAGTACGCGACGTACACCTACAAGCGCGAGACGTGCCCGTCGTGCGGCATGCCCATTCCCATTCACCACCTCGCCCGACGGGGAATGCTCGGTCAGAAGGACGGGCCGCCGAGGGTGGCCTACTGGCACACCCGGTGCGTCAACGCGGACGGGTCGCGCCAATGACGCGCTCAGTCCTCCGATACGCGGAGCATCGGATCTTCAGAGACCCTGAGTCCACTCCCACAGTGGTTGCAAGCTGCCTGCACACGGACTGTGGCTGGGCTGCCGTTCCCGGCCCGGACGTGGCCGACGTGGATCGGCAGTGCATGACGCACACGGGCCTGAACGCCGGCCACGGCCGCTTTCTACGAGGGTTCGAGGACATCGCCCTTGTTCATCGGGTCGACACGACCTGACCCAGACTCCCGCCCCGCCAGGGCGGGTCAGAAATGCACAGCCCCCACGCCCACCTATGAGAAGGAGATGCTCAATGCCCAAGCACGGCGGAGGCACCGGCAGCGGCCAGGGCGGCAGCCAGCAGGACGACGGCAGCAGTGGGCGCGGGCACGGCGGTGGCGGCACCGACACCGGTAGCGGCGGGAACAGCTCCGACGGCTCCGGCCCCGCGAAGAAGTAGGTCAGATGACCGCGCGCACAGAGGAGGCGGGCCCCCAGGGGCTCGCCTCCGCGCTCGTTGCTGCGGGCGCCCTGCACTCCGATTGGCTGCCTACGTATAAGGCAGTCCCCCGGGACCTGTTCGTGCCCGACCGCATTTGGCCGGGCATCCCTGACGGCACCCGACAGAATTCTTTGGTGGACCGCGCCACGGACCCCGAAAGCTGGTTCCGCGCGGTGTTCTCCGACATCCCTCTCACGACGCAATGGGACGGCGGCAACCATGCGGGTGACGGCCTCGGCACAACCCCGAGCAGTTCCAGTTCCCAACCCCGCATGGTCTTCTCGATGCTGGCCGATCTGGACATCCACGATGGTCATCGTGTTCTTGAGATCGGTACCGGTACAGGCTGGAACGCCGGTCTCCTCTCCCACCGGCTCGGGCCCGGCAACGTTTTCTCCATCGAGTTCGACCCTGAGGTAGCCAAGGGGGCGGGCGGGAACCTTCGGGCCGCCGACCTGTCACCTTTGGTGATCGTGGGAGACGGCCGGCTGGGCTACGTGGAAGGTGCGCCGTACGACCGTGTCATTGCGACGTGCTCGATCGGTGAGGTTCCCTCCGCATGGGTCGAGCAGACCGTTACCGGCGGGGTCATCGTCGCCCCCTGGGGAACTGGGTACGGGGGCGAAGCCATCGCCCGCCTGACCGTGAACGACGACGGCACGGCGAGCGGCCGTTTCACCCGCTCAAGCGCCTTCATGCGCCTGCGGCAGCAACGTCAGAACTTGCCCCCGCATGACACATATCTCAAGGGGAGGGAATGGCCCGCAGATGGCGACAGGAGCACGACCGCCCTGTCTCCCGCCGAGGTCGGGGGGTGGCTCGAACAGTTCGTGATCGGACTCCGTATGCCGGGGGCGTTCTGGAGGGTAGAGCGCTACGACGACGGCGCATACACGCTGTGGACGCACAGCACTGACACGAAGTCGTGGGCCTCGGCCGATTATGAACCGGGACGCCAGGATTACGAGGTTGTTCAATCTGGCCCCCGCAGGCTCTGGGATGAAACAGAGGCTGCCTACCGCTGGTGGGAGCAGCAGGGGCGGCCCGGATTCGATCGGTTCGGTCTGACCGCTGACAGTAACGGCGGACGGGCTTGGCTCGACTCCGTGAATAACCCCGTATAGGCTCATCCGAATGGGGATGACAAACGCAAACAGACCCCCCAGCAGGAACTGGGGGGTCTGTTTGTTCGCATACTCCTGATTAGCTGACAGCAGCCTTCACGATCTGCACCGAAGCAGGCTCGGCGAGAGAAACACCAGCCATACGCATAGTGAGCTTAAAACCGACCTGATCCACGTCGAAGCGCGCACCGTGAACGGAACAAGCCGAACGACTTCTTCCAGAACCCGGCCCCGGAGCCGACGTTCACCCACATCCCGGTGCGCGGTCCGGGCCTGTAGCACGGCGGTCCGAGGGCCTCTCCCC